>NZ_JAWLDS010000002.1:0-100895 GCF_041686535.1 Aquicoccus sp.
CTTCGCAATGACGCGTTGGGAAAAGGTTTTGCGCAGATCCTGTTGTCGATGCCGGTGACCGTGCCAAAAACATTGATGGAGCCTGCGGAATGAGCTGCTGTGACTGGATACCGGAGATAACAGCATCCGAAATCGCCGGAAACCGCGCAGGTATTCTGGCGCTTGTCGGCCCCGTTTGAATGAGAAAGGCACGCTGATCCCGAAGTCCCGCACGTTGTAAGTCCAGCACGGGAAGTCGTCGCGCCCGGTGCTGTCGTTGCGAAAGCACGCCCCTGGCGCGGGCGCCGGGTGCGACACGCGCACCCGGCGTGCACATTCTTCTATGGTCGCGGCCGGGTGATCCCCGTCAATCGTGACACGCCCTGGTCAGATGGATCGCGCATACTGAAGCGTTCCCAGGTCAGGCCGCGGCGGTAACGTGCCGAGACCTGCCCATCTTTCAGCGCGAACAGATGCAGCCATCCATTGTCGAAAAGGTCTCGCACATGGTCATGCTTGCGCAGGATCTCGGTGATCGCTTCGGTCGGGGCCTCGATCAAAACGGACAACCGAAGTGCTTCATGAGCGGGGCGCTCGCCGTCATGCACCGCTTGCCAAGGCAGACCGGGCCGCAACAGGCCACCATTACCCTGGACCACGCCGATTCCGCCGACGACGTTATGGATCAGCTTGTTGCCACTTCCGAACACGCGCGGCGCCACCGTAGAGCCATAGTATTGCAGGCTGATCCAGCTTGCCACGACCACCGGGGCGGTCAGGATCAGTTCCAGCGTGTCAAAGCCGTCATCCGCCGTCCAGTCATATGTGTGCAGGAAGGCGCGCCCCTTGAGGTCGCGTCCTGCGGTCGCGCTGCGCGGCGCGGCGATGAAGGCGCTGCAATTTGCAAGGCCCCACTCGGGTCGCACCTCGGACCAGTCCGTGGCGCGCCGCGCGAGATCATGGCCATGCACAGCGGGCAGGCGGATCGCACGCTCGGCCTTGGCCTGGGCTCCGGCGGCAGCCAGCCAGACTTCGGCCCGGGCGATATCATGGGCGTGATCGGGCGCGGGCGCGTCGAGATAGAGCGTCACCTCGTCGGTCACCGTATCGTGCAGGCCCGCGACAAAGAGTGTATCGGAGGGCAAGGACAGCCCCAACTCCGGCAACCCGGCACGCGTTTCCGGGTCATTCAGCAGCCTCGCAAGGAGTCTGGATGAGATTTCGCCGGTCTGACCGCTGCAGGCACCGCAGTGATAGGCGCTTTGATGGGGGTTATTGCGCAGTTGTGCACCATGCCCGATCAGCAGGACAAGTCGGGCATGTCTCTCTGTCATGCTCATTGCTCTCAGCACTCCCGCCGCTGTCTGCGCTTTCCGATCCGCGGTCAATTCCCCCTCGAGCCGTGGCAACGGTGCCGGCATCTGCCGCTTTGGTCCAAGCGCAAGCGCTTCGCGCACAAGCTTTACGCCATATGCCGGGCCGGCGGCTTCGACAAAGGCAAAGGAGGACACTGCCGCCTGCCGGAACCGGCCCCAGGCGCGCTTGGCGCGGGCGGAGATCCGGATGGCTGTCTCCGCGCTTTCGTCACCATGGCTGGTTGATGTCAGCGCGGGGTTCAGAAGGGCGGGCAAATGCGACTGCAGCTCGTCCGTTCCTTGCGGCCGGTGCGCGACGGGCAGGCCAAAGAACCCCGCGAAGCCCACGGTCTCGATACCGGTATCCTGCGCCTCGAGGGCCCGGCGAAAGACTTCGGAGCGCACGTCGATACAAAAGGCCGCCTGCATCTCGGCCCGGTCCGAGTGTGTCGCGGCATCGCTCAGCCGCGATGCCAGCTTGCGCTGATGTGCCCGCTCGGCGGCATCTTGCAGGATCGCGTCAAGCACTTGATCCGGCGTTGGCTCGAGCGGCGCAGCATGGTCGGCCACGGTGGCCTGCCATTCCTCTGCCACATCCGGACAATGGTCGAGGAACGCCTCCTCCCAGATGAGACGTATCGCGAGTAGATCGGTCAATGTCGTGTCGGTATCACCTGCCAACTCGGCCTGCCACAAGAGCCAGCGCGCGTGCTGTGGCCAGCCGCCCAGATCGACGAGCAAACGGTGGAATGCCGTCTCGGCGGCTGCAGGTGTCAGCCCCAGCCTTTCGGATGCGCGCAGGGTCGCGCGCTCGGCAGTATCTGGGGCCTCCGCGACATGCGCCGAAAAGCCGGTCAGACCGGCAATTTCCGGCGTCAGGTCATGCGTGGCCCATTCTCGCCAGGCGGCGAAGGCTCCCTGGCCGGGTCGCGGCGTCCAGAGTGCCTGCCCCCTATCGAAATGCCCTGCCGCCCAAAGGCCGAAACTGCGCGCGAGAATGGCAGGCCAATCGGTGCCGGTTCTGCCGGCCGCCAGTTCCGCCACCGTGGGAAGCGCGTCGATCACGGGGCTTTCGGCCTTCATCTGCGCCTTGAGCAGGGCCAGATCGCAGGGCTTGACCGGAGAGGTCGAGGCGATCAGCGCGACGGCCAGATCGTCGTCGGTGATCTCGCCAGCGGCCACCTGCGCGACAAGCGCAGCGCGCGGCTGGGTCAGCCTTGCGCCGGCCACACGGCCGAGCCGGGCGGACGCCATGGGCAAGTCCTCGCCCGCCTGGCCAAGAAAGGGGTTGACCGCGACGGTCGCATCCAGCGGGAAGGCGGGCGGTATGGCACGCGCAGCTGCTTCGGCCGAAGCAAGCAACTGCGAGGCGAGGGATGGGGCAATCTGGGTGTGTTTTAGGAACATGAAAGACTCTCCCGGATCAGGATCTTCTGGGTGCCCGGAAGCCATTGATCAGGCGGTCCAGGAGTGCGTTGATGTAAAGGCCGTTTGCGAGATGTACGCGCAATCCGGCGGTTGCGGGGTGATGTGCCCATAGAGGAAACAGCGCCTGGGCAAATGCCACCAGGCCAAAGGACAGGACCGTCAGTACGATCAGTGCCCATTCCAGAGAACCGGCGACCGGGGTGGCCGGCAGGGCAGGGCCCCAGATCGCGAGCGCGATGACCTGAAAGCCGAAATAGGCAAGCGCTGCACCGACTGAGGCCGTGATCGTCCGCCATGTCAAAGCGCCGGGTGCGTCGTCGGCGAGTCCCTGGGCAATCAGGTAGGAGACCCCGAAGATCAGAATTGCGCCAAGTGCCAGCGCCTGCGGGGACTTTTCGCCCACCAGAACGGTGAAGCCTGCTGCCACGATTCCGTAGAGCAACAGCGCAAGGGCAAAGGACTGAGCCACTGCGCCCACACTGGGTACCGCAACCGGCCCCGGCTTGCGGATGGCATTGACTGCGTCCACCGCCCCGCCGGACGCCAGGAAGGCATGCGCCTTGTAAAGCGAATGTGCGACAATATGCAGAAGTGCCAGTGCCCATAGCCCGAGCCCGCATTGCAGCAGCATGAAGCCCATCTGCGCAACGGTCGACCAGGCCAGCGCGGTCTTGACCGCGCTTTGCGTCAACATGACCAGCGCGCCGAACAACGCGCTGAACCCGCCGATGATGACCAGCACTGCCATGGCCCAGGGGCTGAGCTCTACGAGGCCGGCCAACGTGATCAGAAGGACACCACCCGAGTTGACTATGCCGGCATGAAGCAGGGCCGAGACAGGCGTCGGGGCCTCCATCACCTCGGTCAGCCAGCCATGGACCGGAAAGGCGGCTGTTTTCAATGCCGCGGCCAGGACGAGAAATCCGATTGCGATCTGCGACAATGCCGACAGGCGATCCGCGCCGGCGAGTTCACTTATGTTGACAGTGCCCAGGCTCAGCCACAACAAGACCGAGGCGAGGATCAAGGCGACATCGCCTGCCCCCCAGATCTGACTGAACTTTTTGGCGGCGCGCTGTGCTTCGGCCCGGTCGGGATAGAAGAGCAGGAGTTGTCGGAGTACGACACCGGTTGCCACAAAGCTTGCAGCCAGAACCGGAAGGCTGGCAGCCTGCACAAGGACGAGGACGAGCGCGACAGCCGTGAGGGTCAGGCCATGGAACCGGCCCTCCCTTTCCTCGCCATCAAGATAGCGGCGCGCATAGCGGGTCACGATCCAACCGACAAAGGAGACCAGAAGCGCGAGCGTTGCACTGATCGGATCCATCCGCATGACCGCGATGTCGCCCAGGGCCAGAAGCCCCGGCCCTGAAATCCAAAGCTGACCGAGGCCGGCAATGCCGAGGCCGAGGGCGGAGACGCTTGCGATTTGGGCCAAGGCGAGCAGACGACCCGGTCGACGGCCGGGGTGCAAGACAAACAAGAGCGCTGTTGCCAGCAACAGAATCGGGGCAAGGGAAGTCAATGGAATGTTCGACATGATTGGCTCCGGGTTTGGGATCATGCAAAGCGATTTAGGGCTTGCGAGACTTATATAAAAATACATATATTATTAAAAACCATTCAATATAATAGAACAGTGGCGCAACTGAACCTCCATCATCTTCGGCTTTTCCGTGCCGTTGCTCGCGACGGCACGCTGACCGGGGCGGCGCGCGGTCTGAACCTTTCGCAGTCCGCGCTTTCAACTCAGCTGCGCACGCTGGAAACCGCTCTGGGGCAGGATCTTTTCGAACGCCGCGGGCGCGGGCTCGTGCTGACCGAAGCGGGCCGTATCGCCCTTGACCATGCCGAAGCGATCTTTCGCACCGCTGACGACCTTGCCGCCACGCTGCGCGAAACAGGCCGTGCCCGGCGGGCGCTGCGCGTGGGGGCGCTTGCCACCTTGTCGCGCAATCTTCAGGTGCAGTTTCTGCGTCCGCTGATCGGACGCGCGGATGTCGAAGTCATCCTCCGCTCGGGTTCGCAGGATGAGCTGTTGCGCGGGCTCGACGGGCTGGCCCTCGACATCGTGCTGACCAATCTTGCCCCGGCGAGGGATGCGGCCAGCCAATGGCTGGTTCACCGGATCGACGAGCAGCCCGTGGGCTTGATCGGCACGCCCGATCGTCTGGGGCGGACAGCGCGTTCGTTGAAAGACCTGCTGGTTGCGCATCCGCTCATCGTGCCCACACGCGAGACCGGCCTGCGTGCTGCTTTCGATGCGTTGGCGGCGCGGCTTGAGGTGACGCCGATCCTGGCGGCCGAAGTCGACGACATGGCGATGATCCGGCTTCTGGCTCGGGAAGATGCAGGGCTGGCGATCATTCCGCCGATCGTCGTGCGCGACGAGCTTCAGACGGGCGCCTTGATCGAGGCGGCAAGGCTGGATGGAATCAGCGAAACCTTTTTCGCCGTCACTCAGCAGCGGCGTTTCCCCAATCCCTTGATTGCAGAAGTCTTGCAAAGCCGAACATAGAACCCGGCCGACGGCAGACGTCTCTCGCGTTACCCGGCGATGTATGCGTTTCGCACCGTGATGCCGCCGCATGTACCAAGTGAGGTGTCGAAAGGAATGCCTTCGGCCGGCTTGTTCAATCCCGGTTATCCCGTGCCGAATCGACCGGACAAACCTGTGACCTGCATCGCCTCCATGTCAGCGCCGTTGAGCACGACATTCGAAACCCAACAGCCCTCATCGTCGCCAAGCTCGCGAACGCGCTGGGCGTAGAGCCGTTGAAGTTATTGGACTTAAATGATTAATTTGAGAAGAATGGTGCCGGTGATAGGACTCGAACCTACGACCCCATCATTACGAATGACGTGCTCTACCAGCTGAGCTACACCGGCTAAACGGGCCGAAACTGGGTCCGACCTGTTCCATCTTCCCGCCGAACCCATCGAATCTGTACGTCCGGGTCAAGCCAGCCCGCAAAGCGGGAGGACCTGACTCTGACGGCTTGACGAGCGCAGCGAAACCGAGCGACCGTTTAACCCTTCGATGTTCAACGCGCAAGCTGAAATCGGATTGGGAAATCGCGGCCGCCGGGGCGCCGTTTTCCCCGGCTGCCAGGGGCGCGGCCGGGACGCGCGGGCGAAAAACTTGCGTGGTCGAGCCGCGGCCCGAGCGAGGTGTGCCGGTCCTGTGCCTCGCGTTCAGCCACTCATTTCCGCGCGGATCTGTTGGCGGAAGATGTCGATGGGCACGCTTTTGCCGTCGCGCCGGATGCACCAGTAGGTCCAGCCATTGCAGGAGGGCGCGCCTTCGAGATGGGCGCCGACCTGGTGGATCGAGCCCTTGATGCCGTCACCGACCAACGTGCCGTCGGCGCGCACCTTGGCCTTGTAGCGGTTGTTCATCGAATAAAGCTCTTCGCCCGGGCGCAACATGCCGCGTTCGACAAGCTGCCCGAAGGGCACGCGCGGCTCGGCCCGTTTGGAAGCGGTGACTTCGAGCGCGGATTTGTCGAACCTGCGGATTTTCGACAGGCGGCGTTCGGCGACGCGGCGATAGCTTTCCTCGCGTTCGATGCCGATGAAATCGCGGCCCAGCATCTTGGCCACGGCGCCGGTGGTGCCCGTGCCGAAGAACGGGTCGAGCACCACGTCACCGGGGTTGCTGGTGCCGACCAGGATGCGATGCAACAACGCCTCGGGCTTCTGGGTGGGGTGGGCCTTTTCGCCGTTCTCGTCCTTGAGCCGCTCGCCGCCATTGCAGATCGGGATCACCCAGTCGGAGCGCATTTGAATGCCATCGTTGAGTGCCTTCAGCGCCTCGTAGTTGAACGTGTATTTCGCGCCTTCCGACTTGCTGGCCCAGATCAGGGTTTCATGGGCATTGGTAAAGCGTTTGCCGCGGAAATTGGGCATCGGGTTGGATTTGCGCCATACGACGTCGTTGAGAATCCAGTAACCCTGGTTCTGAAGCTCGACCCCCATGCGAAACACGTTGTGATAGGAACCGATCACCCAGAGCGCACCATCGGGTTTCAGAAGTCGGCGCGCGGCCTTGAGCCATTCCGCGGTGAAGGTGTCATAGACCTTGAAGCTGTCGAACCGGTCCCAATGGTCGTCGACCGCATCGACACGGGAATTGTCGGGGCGGTGCAGGTCGCCGCGCAATTGCAGGTTATAGGGCGGGTCGGCGAAAATCAGGTCGATGGAATTGGCCGGCAAGGCGTTCATCGCCTTGATGCAGTCGCCATCGATAATCGTATTGAGCGGGAGCTTGGCTGCGCCCTTCGCATTCTTGATCGTTGTCATTTTCTGCCTCTGTCCCCGGTGCCTTGGCGCACGCGTTATTCGACGTCAAAGATGAGTCAGAGGCGATTCGTCGTCAATTTCTTTTTTGAATCAGTCACTTACATTTTTCTGTTGCCACAATATATTGTGGACCGGTTTGAAGGATCGTCTATGGTGTGGGGTGATCCCGATATTTTGAAGCGCCAATCTGTGGCTTTTCGACGGGTATCCGGCGTTGGTCTCCCAGCCGTAACCGGGGAAGTGTTGCGCCAAATCCCGCATGACGTGATCGCGCCTGATTTTCGCCACGATCGAGGCCGCCGCGATCGACAGCGAACGGGCATCGCCCTTGATCACGGGTTCGGCGGAACGGGCAAGGTCGCGAGGGATCAGGTTGCCGTCGATCAGGCAGTGATCGGGCGGCGCGGAGAGCCCATCGATGGCGCGTATCATGGCCAGGTGCGAGGCGCGAAGGATGTTGAGTTCGTCGATCTCCGCGACGCTGGCCTGCCCGATCGAGACTTCGGCCGAGGCCAGGATCGCGGTGCTGAGCACGGCGCGGCGCTTGCCGGTGAGCTTCTTGGAGTCGTTGAGCCCTGGAGGGATGCGCGCGGGGTCAAGCACGACGGCCGCGGCAACGACCGGCCCGGCCAGCGGGCCGCGCCCGACTTCGTCCACGCCTGCAATGCGCGCGAACCCGCGTGCCATGGCGCTTTGTTCAAAGGTGAAATCGGGCGCTGTCATGGGCCTTGGAAACACCAAACCGGGCGCAGGGGCAAGCCCTGCGCCCGGTCCTCTTGTCCTCGGGCCGCGCGGGATTTGGCGCCCAGGGCCTGCACTTCGTG
Source organism: Aquicoccus sp. (assembly GCF_041686535.1). Classification (NCBI taxonomy): domain Bacteria; kingdom Pseudomonadati; phylum Pseudomonadota; class Alphaproteobacteria; order Rhodobacterales; family Paracoccaceae; genus Aquicoccus; species Aquicoccus sp. Next base: position 7,889 of record NZ_JAWLDS010000002.1, read on the forward strand.
TTCAGCGCGTGCCGTGGCGGCGCACGCGGTCAGGCAGCGGGCGGGGCCGAATCTGGCTGTAGCCGTGGCTGTGGCGGCGGTTGTCGCGCAGAGCTTCGCGTCTCGCCTCGCGGCGAAATTCTTCGCGCCTCTCTTCGTAGCGTTTTTGCCGCAGGTATTCCTGACGCCGTGCTTCCTCGCGCTTGGCGCGCAGGATGGCCTGTTGACGGGCCTGTTCATAGGTCCTGTCGATCCGGGCCTGTCCGCGGTCATGGGGACGATGGACATGGCCGTGAGGGCGGTGGCTGCGTGTGACGACCTTTGGCTTGTGACGATCGTTGTTGTCGCTGATTGCCTTGCCGATGATGACGAGGGCCGTTGCCCCGGCAAGGAAACGCGCGAGGTCGCGGTTGCCCGCCTCGGCCTGGGCGGCGGTAAATCCCGTGATGGCGATGGCGCCGGCGACGATGGTCGCGATGAACTTGCGTGACATGGGAACGGTCCTTTCGTGTTGCAGTCCGTGAGCGGGGAGCGCTCGCACTTTCGATGGTTCGACATTGGAAAGGACCGTGACAGACAGGCAATAACGCCGTGCGGTTATCGAATAACAGGGCAATACAGGACCGGGGGATATTGAATATCGACGAAAGCTCGCGCATCGTCGGCGCATGAAACAGATCACACGCATCACTGTGCCGGCCCTCGTGCTGGTGCTGGGCGCAACGGGCGCGCAAGCCGCCTGTTTCGTCGAATACAAGGCCAAGCGTGACAATCCGCTTGAGCTCTTTCACGATACGGTCGAGGTCGGCGGTGATTGCAGTACAGAAGATGCGACCGCGCGCGTGCGCGAGCGCCTGGCCCGAGAGGGGCTGACGCTGCTCAAGGTGCTGTCGGTCAGGAAAGACTAGCGATGCAGGACGAAGAAACAGGCGACAAGCCGGTGACGGCACTCGAGTCGCGCCGGGCCGGGCAGCGGGTGGTTACATTCGGTGTTCTGGCCATCGTGGTCGTGCTGACCATGACGGCGGTGTTCCTGTTCCTGTCGCTGCCGGATGCGAATGCGTTCAATGCCCGGGTCGAGCAAATCTTCGTGGAAAACGATGCGCTGACTTCGGATGCGGAAATCAAGTTGCTGGAAATCCTGGCCCTGTCGGGCACGGCGTTTTCCGAAACGCTGACCTCCTACCGGGTGGTGATCTTCGTGCTGCTGGTCTTTGCCACGGCGCTTCTGGTGGCGGCGCTGGTGTTCCTGGTCATGCTGGTGGTGATGAATCGCCGCATGGCGCAGATCGAGCGGGCGGGGATCCAGGTCAGTTCCCTGTTGATCTCGCGGGCCGAGAACACGGTCTATCTCAACAACCTCGGGTTCAGGCTGACCGATGCGGCGATGGAGACGCTGAGCATCCTGGCCGAGGCCCGGATGGATGACGATGTTCTGAGCGGCAGCCAGATCGAGGCGATGATCTCGGGTCGCGACGCGGCCGATTGCGACGAAGCGGCGGGCGCAACCCGGATCAAGCGTTTGCGCGATACGCTGGGCAATCAGCTCGTCAGCGAACTGTTGGTCAAGAATGTCGCGCGGCGGGGTTATTTCCTTGCCATAAACAAGGACGTGATCCGCATGTTGTGATCGGGATACGAGAGGGATTCCCGGCCCTGGTCAGGCGGGTTGCCAGTCGGCAATCTCGGCGCGCAGGCTCTGCATCAGCGTATCGAGATTCTTCTCGTAAAGCTCGCCGGTCAGCCGGCCGTTCTCGTCGAACTGGTTGGCGCTGTCATGCAGCGCGATTTCGGGGCCCAGCAGAAGGCGCGGGCGAAAGGCGGTGAGGCAGGCGCGCAGCATGACCTGCGCGCGTTCGCCGCCGGCGCGCCCGGCGGCCGCCGACATGGTCGCCACCGGCTTGTCCTTCCACGGGTTGCCCTTGGTGCGGCTGACCCAGTCGAGCGCGTTCTTGAGCACGCCGGTGACCCCCTTGTTATATTCCGGGGTCGAGATGATCACGGCATCCGCCGCAGCGATCTGATCGGACAATGTCTGGACCGCCTGCGGGATGCCGTTCGCATCCTCGGCATCGCCATCGTAAAGCGGAAAATCGAGATCGGCGATCGCGAATTCGGCCTCGCCGAACAGGCGCGCGGCCTCGTTGAGAAGCTTGCGGTTGGTCGAGTCCGCGCGCAACGCGCCGCAGATGCCGAGGAGGACGGGTCTGGTCATGTTCGAGCCTTTTTTGATCAACTGTCCCGGTCACATAGGCCCCGCCGGAAGGCGGGACAAGGTCGCGAATCCGCAGGCTGCCTGTGTGCAATGCAACAGCCCCGCCGGTCGGGGCGGGGCTGTTGTCCTGTTTGACGGGACAGAGGCTGCGTGTCAGGCGGCAGGATCGGGCAGGATCACGATTTCGACACGCCGGTTCTGTTGGCGTCCCTCCGGCGTAAGGTTCGAGGCGACGGGCTGATCCTCGCCGCGCCCGACGGACTGGATGCGGCCCGAACTGACACCTTGATCGATGAGCACCGACGCGACGGATTGTGCGCGCCGCGTGGACAGGTTCTGATTATACTCTGCGTCACCCTCGCTGTCGGTATGACCCAAAACCTGCACCGTCGAATCGGGATAGGCATTGAGGTTTTCCGCCACGGCGCGGAGGTCGCGCACAAGGTCGGAACGCAGCGTGGCGCTGTCGGTGGCAAAGAGGATATCCTGGGGCAGGGTCACGACCAGCTGGTCGCCGGTATTGTTGATCTCAACGTCATCGCCCGTGGCATTGCGCAGGTCGCGTTCCTGGCGGTCGAGGATGGAACCGCCGACGACGCCCGCCGCGGCCCCGGCCACGGCCCCGGTCATGGCCCCGCGCCCGCGGTTGCCGTCGCCCGCCACGATGGCGCCAAGGGCGGCCCCCAGACCGGCCCCCATCAGCGCGCCTTGCTTGGTGTTGCGGTTGGGGTCGTCGGTGCCGACATAGGACGGATCGGTGCAGGCCGTGGTGGTGGCCAGCGCAGCGCCCGACAGGGCGAGAATTATCTTGTTTGCTCGTTTCATGGGCTCTGCCTCGTGATGATGATGGTGCGGCCTTGCCGCTTGATCAGGCGCAATATACGGCAGGGACGGCGCCGACCCAAGCGCAGATCGTTGCGAAACCGGCGGCAAGCCGCGCATTTTCATGGGATCCCCTCGGTCACGCCTCGGCCCGGGCACTTTCCCAGGCCAGCATCGCACGCTTGACCGGAAGGCCCCAGTGATACCCGCCCAGGGCGCCCGATTTCCTGAGCGCGCGGTGGCAGGGAATGAGCCAGGAAACCGGGTTGCGGCCAACCGCGGTGCCAACAGCCCGTACGGCGTTGGGATTGCCGATCGCGCCCGCGATTTCGGAATAGGTGGTGACCTGACCCGAAGGAATCTGCAAGAGCGCCTCCCAGACCTTGATCTGGAACGGCGCTCCGATCATGTGGAGCCGGGTCTCGCCATTCCGGGTGAAGGCCGCGTCGACCAGCGGTTCGAGCGTTGCCGGGTCTTCGACAAAGCTCGCCTTTGGCCAGCGCGCGCGCATGTCCTGCATCGCCACCTGCCGACCGGTTTCGGCAGCCAGGGCCAGCCCGCAGATCCCCTTGTCGGTTCCCATCACCAGGGCTGGGCCGAATGGGCTGTCGAACCAGCCCCAGAAGACGGTGAGACCTTCGCCACGGCGGGCGAATTCGCCGGGGCTCATCGCTTCCCAGCGGATGAAGAGATCATGCAACCGGCCCGAGCCCGAGAGCCCCAGAGAGTGCGAAACCTGAAGCGTGGTCATGTGGTCTGTCAGCATCCGCTTGGCCTGGCCCAGTTGCAGATACTGCTGGTAGCGTTTGGGTGAAACGCCGACCCATTTCGAGAAAATCCGCTGGAAATGGGCGGGGCTTATCTGCATGCGGGCGGCCAGATCGTCGAGGGAGATCGGCCCGTCGGCGGAATCGAGCAGGTCGAGCGCGCGGCGCATGACCTGGTAGTGATAGCTTGAATTTGGGTTGGCGTTCATGCGCTGTCCTCTGGCTTCGCGTCGAGAATAAGCCGCCAGGCCGGCCCGTGCGACCCGGATTGTGCGGAATTGCGCCGTCAGCCATGGGCGCGTCGGATTATCGCATGGCAAAGACATATGCAGGATGTAGGTTCATATTCGAACGCGCGAATGTCACTTTTCCCATTGGAGTTCGAGATGAAGAAAATTCTCACCGCAGCATTCCTGGCGCTTGGTCTTGCAGGCCCTGCCCTGGCGGACGGGCACGACAAGCTTGTGACGGTTGTCACTGCGGATGAACCGCAGGTGCAACTGATGTCGATGGTTCTGACCCATCAGGCCATCGACAAGGGGCATGCCTCACATATCCTTCTGTGCGGCCCGGGGGGTGATATCGCTCTCAAGGACGCGCCCGAAAGCGCGACCGCGCCGCAGCCGCCCCGCGACGCAAGCCCGCAGGGCCTGTTGCAGGCCGCGATCAAGAAAGGCGCGACCGTCGAGGTTTGCGCGATCTATCTTCCGGGCATGGGTGCGGATGAATCCGTTCTGATCGACGGTGTGGGCGTGGCCGAGCCACCGGCGATGGCCGATGCGATGGTCGATGACGACAGCATCGTCTGGTCGTTCTGAGACTGAAACACCGGCGGGGGGCCATTCGGCCCTTCGCCTGCCCTTGCCCTCGGGCACCGGGGCGGGCATAGCTTTGTCATGGCAAGGCAGCTCGATTATCACACGATCCGCGAGATTTTCACCCGCTTTCAGGCGGCCGAACCCGAGCCAAAGGGTGAACTTCACCACGTGAACGCCTATACGCTCCTGGTGGCGGTGGCGCTTTCGGCCCAGGCGACGGATGCCGGTGTCAACAAGGCGACGCGTGAGCTGTTCAAACATGCTGACACCCCCGAAAAGATGCTGGCGTTGGGCGAAGAGGGGCTGATCGCTCATATCAAGACCATCGGGCTTTACCGCAACAAGGCCAGGAACGTGATGAAGATGGCGCGCATCCTGGCCGATGAGTATGGCGGAGAAGTGCCCAACAGCCGCGCCGCGCTTCAGGCGTTGCCGGGGGTCGGACGCAAGACGGCGAATGTCGTGCTCAACATGTGGTGGCACTATCCGGCGCAGGCAGTGGACACTCATATCTTTCGCGTCGGCAACCGTACCGGCATCTGCCCCGGCAAGGATGTCGTGGCGGTCGAGCGGGCCATAGAAGACAATATCCCGGTGGATTTCCAGCAACATGCACATCACTGGCTGATCCTGCACGGGCGTTATGTCTGCGTGGCGCGCAAGCCCAAATGCGGGGCCTGCCTGATCCGTGATTTGTGCCAATACGAGGAGAAGAATCTTTGACAAGCTACAAGGTGGTCGGCATCGGCAATGCGATCGTCGACGTGATTTCGCAATGCGACGACGGATTCCTGTCGCGGATGGGAATCGAAAAGGGCGTGATGCAACTGGTCGAGCAGGACCGGGGCGAGTTCCTTTATGCGCAGATGGAGAATCGCTGGCAGGCACCGGGCGGGTCGGTGGCCAACACGATCGCGGGATTGGGCAGCCTTGGCCTGGCGACCGGGTTCATCGGCCGGGTGCATGATGATGATCTCGGCCGCTTCTATGCCAGCGAGATGAAAAATGGCGGCACCGATTTCGTCAATCCGCCGGTTGAGGGCGGGGAATTGCCGACATCGCGCAGCATGATCTTTGTGAGCCCGGATGGCGAGCGATCGATGAACACCTATCTGGGTATCTCCGCCGAACTGGGCCCCGAGGACGTGGATGCGCGCGTGGCCGGGCAGGCCGAGATCCTGTTTCTCGAGGGCTACCTTTATGACAAGCCCAAGGGCAAGGCGGCATTCGAGGCCGCGGCGCGGGCCTGTCGGGCGGGCGGCGGCAAGGCGGGTATCGCCCTTTCCGATCCGTTCTGCGTGGACCGCCACAGGGAGGATTTTCGCAAGCTGGTCCGGGAACTGGATTACGTCATCGGCAATCAGCATGAATGGGAAGCGCTGTACCAGACCGATCTGAGCACGGCGCTGGAACAGGCGGCGGCGGACTCCGGCCTCGTGGTGTGCACGCGTTCGGGGCATGACGTGGTCCTGGTGCGCGGGGCGGAAGAGGCGGTGGTGCCGGTGGACGAGATCGTGCCGGTCGACGCGACCGGAGCAGGCGATCAGTTTGCTGCCGGCTTCCTTTACGGGCTGGCCACAGGCGCGAGTCTTGAGGTTTCAGGGCGGATGGGGTGTATCGCCGCTGCCGAAGTGATCTCGCATTATGGTGCGCGACCCGAACGCGATGTGATGGCGCTCTTCCGCGAGGCCGGCCTCGCTTGAAGCCCGTTCCCAACACGTGGCCACGCCGGCCGCATGTTGGGGGCTTCATGTTGTCTCCAATGTTACGCATCGCGGCACAGGTCACCGTGTGGATGCGGAATGGATGGGCCAGGGTCAGCCGTCCTTCTTCAGACCCGGAACCATTCCTGCCAGTTCCATGGGAAACGGGAAGACAATGGTCGAACTCTTGTCACCGGCGATGAAGTTGAGCGAGCTGAGATAACGAAGCTGCATCGCGCCGGGGTCCTGGGCCATGATCTCGGCCGCCTCCAGAAGCTTCTGAGCCGCCTGCTGCTCGCCCTCGGCGTTGATGATCTTTGCACGGCGCTCGCGCTCTGCCTCGGCCTGCCGCGCGATGGCTCGGATCATCGACTCGGCGATGTCGACATGCTTGATCTCGACATTGGCGACCTTGATCCCCCAGGTCTCGGTCTGGGAGTCGAGAATCTCCTGGATGTCGTCATTGAGCTTGTCGCGGTCGGCCAGCATCTCGTCGAGCTCGTGCTTGCCCAGAACGGCGCGCAGCGTCGTCTGCGCCAGTTCCGACGTGGCGGACATGAAGTTCTCCACCTGGATCGTCGCCTTTTCGGCGTCGAGGACGCGGAAATAGATCACGGCCGAGACGTTGACCGACACGTTGTCCTTGGAAATCACGTCCTGCTTGGGCACGTCGAGCACGATCGTGCGCAGATCGACCCGGACCAGTTGCTGGATGCCCGGGATCAGGATGATCAACCCCGGCCCCTTGGTGCCGGTGAATCGGCCAAGCGTGAAGACGACCGCGCGTTCGTATTCGCGCAGGATCTTGATCGCCGAGGCCAGAAAGGCGATCAGGAAAATCGCAAGCAGGCCGTAAAAGCCCAGATCGTAAAAGATATCCATCATTTTCTCCATTGCTCGGGAGGGACGCGGCGGATCAGCCCGCCCGCTCCAGCGGTTTCACTTCGACCACGAGGCCAGTCACCTTGCGCACCCGCACCATGTCATCGGGGGCCAGATCGCGCGGGCCGCGTGCTTTCCATCGTTCTCCGTGCAGCCAGACATGCCCGGTTTCGCCCTGCCAGTCGGTCACCCGTGCCTCGGCGTCCACGAGTTCTTCGCTCCCGCTCACGACCCGGGCCCGGAAGGAACCGGCCGTGAGGTAAACCACGAGATAGGTTGCGACCAAACCGGCAACCGCCGTTGCCGCGATAAGAGGTTCGGACACTGCGATACCCTCCACATCCGTATCCACCAGGATCACCGCCCCGGTCACAAGCGCCACCGTTCCGCCAATACCCAGGATACCGAAGGAGGGCGCGAACGCCTCGGCCACGATCAGCCCGAGCCCCAGCAGGATCAGCCCGGCCCCGGCCCAATTGAGCGGCAAGAGCGCCAGAGAATAGAGCCCCATGATCAGGCTGATGCCGCCGACGGTGCCGGGCACCAGCGCGCCGGGGTTGAGAAACTCGAAGATCAGCCCGTAAATGCCCACGAGCATCAGTATCAGCGCGACATTCGGGTTGGTGATGATCGAAAGCAGCTCCGTGCGCCAGTCGGGCTCGACATGCTCAAGCGAAAGCCCCTCGGTGTCCAGCGTGATTTCGCTGCCGTCGGACATCTTGACCACCATGCCGTCGGCCTGGGCGAGCAGATCGTCGAGGTTTTCGGCCACGAAGTCGATCACGCCCTGTTCGGCGGCCTCCGTGGCGCTCAGGCTCTCGGCACGTCGAACGGCGCCTTCGGCCCAATCGGCGTTTCGGTCGCGCAGCTCGGCAAGGCCGCGAATATACGCCACCGCGTCGTTGACTGCCTTGGATTCGGCGGCGGTGCCTGGCGTGAACTCCTCCGGGTCCTCGTCGTCGTTGCGCGCGGCGCCCTCGCCGTCGGCGCCATTGCCCTCCGCGTCGTCGGCCTGGAGCTGAAAGGGCATCGGGCTGTCCTCGCCATCGTCGTCGCCGCCACCTCCGCCGCCGATCGCAACCGGTGTCGCCGCGCCGAGATTGGTCGCCGGTGCCATCGCGGCGACATGGCTGGCATACATGATATAGGTGCCTGCACTCGCCGCACGTGCGCCGCGCGGGCTGACATAGCTTGCCACCGGCACCGGCGAGGCGAGGATCGCGCGGATGATCTCGCGCATCGAGGAATCCAGCCCGCCCGGCGTGTCCATTCGCAAGATCACGAGCGGCAGGTCGCGCGCGGCTGCGTCATCGAGCGCACGGGTGATGTAGTCGGCCGATGCCGGGCTCACCGCCCCGTCGAATTCCAGCACCATCGCGGGCGCGCCCGTCTGCGGTGACTGTGCCGAAAGCCCGAACGCCCCCAACAGCAGCGCCAGCGCGAACAGGCCTCGTGCACGCAACATGCGCCAGAGCGCGCCGAGCCGTCCGTGAAGATTGCGGTGATGCTGTGCCATGCGAACGGTTCCCTTCGGCACTCACTCAAGCCCCGGTATTCCCCGGGTGTCCAGCGGGTCTAGCTCAGGGTGGCCTGATTTTGCCGAGGGATCAAGCGCACCATTTCATGCCCTGGCTGGACTCACCATGTTGCCGAACTCGCCTGCCGGCCCATGATCCCCTGCAACCATGTCCGGCACCTTCTAACCGACATGCCCCCCCTGTTTCAGGGGGCATCGCCGCTTTGGCAGGGTTGGGGTAGGGTGAGAGGCTGGACAACGACCCAAGCGGGGCTCGTTACGGCTGCTTCCTTCCGGACCTGACCGGGTTGGCGAGGCGCTTGCCCGCGCCAACCTCTCAACGCGTCATATAGGCAGTCGGCGGAAGATTCGCAAGCAGGGGTGTCAAATCGTCAGGCAAAGCTGCATGAAGCCTTCGGGCGTATCGCCCAGATCCGCGACCGGTGGCAATCGTGGATAATCGAGATAGGCGCGCGCTTTCGGCGATGTCGCGACAGTGGCATGCACGCCGCCAAGCGGCCTGAAGGTCCAGGTGGGTGCGACCTCGTCGTCAAGCGGGCTTTGACTGGTGAAGTGGCGGTGCAGGATGTCGCGCGTCCAGACGGGGCTTTCGAACACGATCTCGGGTACTGGGTCATATCCCTGTTCCGCAGGAAAGCCGATGCCATGGGCGCGAAAGCCATTGGTGGCGACGACAAACTCCATGTCGTCGGTCACGCGTTCCCCATTCCAGCGAAGATTGCGGATGCGGCAAGCCCCGTGATCGGCCAAAATGCCGTTTTCGTCGAACCGGGCCGGGCGCGAAATGTCGATTTCATAGCTTACGCCATGGATCACGTCGAACTTGTAGCCCGGAAACCCGTCGCGCAGCAGGGGTTGAGGTGCCAGGGCGTCCGGATCAAGCCGTGAGAACAAGCTGGCGCTGTGTTCGAGCCAGTGTCGAAGGGCCCGGCCGGTGACGCGCAGGGCACAGAACGGGTTGGGAAAAATGTAGAGATCGGCAATGCCTTGAAGGGTCACGGGGCCGGGCGGTACATGCGTGAAGTGATCAACCCCGGCTCTTCGCCCGGTCTTGAACGGAGCCGCAGCCGAGAGAAGCGGCAGTCGGGCAAGCTCGGTGCCATGAATTGCCTCGCGCAAGAACGCCGCCTGTGCCCGCGCCACGAGTTGCAGGGCGGCATCATTGGCGAAAAGCGAAAAGAAGCTGTGCAGCGGGCCACGGGTTTCACCAACCGGTTCACGGATACGGGCAAGCGTTGCCTCATGAGTGGGCCGGGTGATGGAGAGTATCGCATGGTCCTCTGCAACGGGCCGCGTGGCTGGCGCCGCTGTGGTCGCGACAAGACTGGATGCGGCCTGTTTCACCCGCCAGCCCGCACCCGCCACCTGTTCAAGCGTCATCTCGATCAGGCCCAGATGACTGCCCCAGAACCCGCTCATAACCACGGGCGTGCCGTGAACCATGCCGGTTCCCACGTCGATCGTGGGATCCGTGACGGCGATCGGCCCGGGAAATCGCGCATGTGTGTGCCCCCCGAGAACCGCATCCACGCCATCAAGCGCGGCCAGTTGCAGAACGGTGTTCTCGGTCGCTGCGCGATCCCCGGTCTCAAGCCCGCTATGGGCGAGGATGATCACCAGATCACACCCATTGCCGCGCATGATGGCCACCTCTTGCCGGACCGCATCGACCATTTCGCGTATCTGGAAATCCGCGGCGAGGTGATGGTCCCATTCAAGGGTTTGCGGTGGCAGGCAGCCGGTGACGCCGATCCGCAGATCATGCATCGCGCCTTGCATGTCGCGAAAGCGCCGTTCGAGGATGCGGTGCCGGTCGAACGCGGTCGGGCCAGGGTTCGCTCCGGGGCCGATGTGGTGCAGGTTGCAGCACAGGAAGGGAAAGCGCGCAGTGGCGATGCTGTCGAACAGGAAATCGGCCCCATAGTCGAAATCATGATTGCCCGGCGCCGCGGCGTCATAGCACAGGCTGTTCATCGCCGCGATCATCGGATGTGCCCCGGTCGTGCCGAGTTCTCGCCTGGCGATCAGATCACAGGTGACCGTGCCCTGAAGCGTGTCACCGCAATCGAACAGGAGGGTGTTGGGCCGTTCGCGCCGAACCTCGTGGACCAGCGTGGCAACGCGGGCAAGCCCGCCCGTGTCGCAGGGCTCGCCGGAAAGATAGTCGTAATCACGCAGTTTTCCATGCAGATCCGTGGTTTGCATGATCGTGAGCGCGAGGTCCGCAGGTCTGGACACGGGCGGTTCTGGGTGTTTCACGGCTTGGCCATGGCTTTCGGTTGGGGATTGCGGCGCGACGTGACTGCCTGCCTGTCGATGCGGGTTCAGGATAGGGGAGCGATTGCAGGTCTTCAATTCATTCGGGCGAATAAATCCCTGTCCTTCAACCACTGGGCGTATCCGCCGCATCGCGCGGCGTCGGGCCGGCGCGCGATTGCGTGCCCGATGCAAACATGCGACATCCCATCGCAAAGGGAGGGGCAGGGATGCGACTTGCGGAAACGGTGACATTCGGGGGGTCCGGTCTCGATCGGGCGGCGGATTTGCGCGGCGATGCCGACGGGCTGGCCAGGGCGCGTCGCGATCCCGACAGTCGCGCGATCGTGATCTGGCGCAGCAAGCCACTCTTCTCGGGCGCGGCGCGCGAGACCCTCGTGCGCGTACCGCTCGATCATCCGGTCCTGATCGGTGCCAGCGAGATGATTTTCCTCGGGCGCGAAGAGAACACGGCACTTTTCGGCGCCGATATCTCGCACTGGGAGCCGGGCGAGATCGACGCAGAGGCGCTGGCCGCGTTCTTCGACCCCAGCGAGCAGGTCCATCCCAAGGCCCCCGAGGGCAGCGCCTTTTGCGAGTTGCGCGCCGTGATGGCGCGGATCGATCCACGCGATGCGGAACTGGCGGCGACAGCCAAGGCGATCCTGAGCTGGCACAGAAGCCACAGGTTCTGTGCCAAATGCGGACATGAAAGCGAGATGATCATGGCCGGGTGGCAGCGATCTTGCCCGGGCTGCGGCGCCCAGCATTTCCCGCGCACCGACCCGGTGGTGATTATGCTGATCACGCGCGGCAACAAGGTGCTGATGGGGCGCAGCCACGGCTGGCCCGAGGGCATGTATTCGCTGCTGGCGGGATTCGTCGAACCGGGCGAGACGATCGAGGCCGCGGTGCGCCGCGAGGTCGAGGAGGAGGCGTCGATCAAGGTCGGGCGCGTCGACTACCTGTCCTCGCAGCCCTGGCCCTATCCCAGTTCGCTGATGATCGGCTGCCGCGGCGAGGCGCTGAGCGACGAGATCACGATCGATCCGGTCGAGATCGAAACCGCGCAATGGGTTACCCGCGAAGAAATCGCCGATTCCTTTTCGGGGCAAAACCCCCGGATCAAGCCGGCCCGAAAAGGGGCGATTGCGCATTTCCTGCTGTGGAACTGGCTTGCGGATCGTCTCGATTGAGGTGACACTGGAAAAAACGGCAGGCGTCCATGATTTTCACGACCAAGGAAGATATCGAAGCCCCGCGAGAGCATGTCTTTGCCGCCGTGTCGGATTTCGACAGGTTCGAGCGGCAGGCGCTGCGGCGCGGGGCCGAGATCTCGCGGTTGGACTCGCAGACCGAGCCGGGCCTCGGCATGATGTGGCACATTGCATTTCGGTTTCGTGGCAAGCGGCGCGAAATCCAGATCGAGCTGGTGGAATATGATCCGCCCAACCGCATGGTGTTCGAAAGCCGCTCGCCCAACATGGACGGCCAGATGATTGTCGATCTGGTCGCGCTTTCGCCGCATCGCACGCGGCTGGGGCTCGAGATCGAGTTGAAACCAACGACCCTTGCGGCGCGCTTGCTGGTGCAGTCGATGAAACTGGCCAAGGGGAACCTGAACAAGCGGTTCAAGATTCGCGTGGCCGAATATGCCAAGGCGACGGAAGAGAGCTACCGGTCACGCATGGCCTGACCCGGCGTTCGGGGCGATTGCTTTGCGAGACTTCCGCGCCAGGCGTTGCGTCGATCAGCGCACGCGGTCGGCCGGATAGACGCCCATGATCTCCAGATGCGAGGTGAAATAGCCCAGCTCGTCCAGCGCGCGCTTGACCGCCGGGTCATCCGGGTGACCGTCGATGTCGGCCCAGAAACGGGTGGCGGTGAACGAGCCGTCGACCATGTAGCTTTCGAGCTTGGTCATGTTCACCCCGTTGGTGGCGAACCCGCCCATCGCCTTGTAAAGCGCAGCGGGAATGTTGCGCACCTCGAAAACAAAGCTGGTCATCATGCCTAGCTCGCCCCGCGGGGTATAGTCGGGCTCGCGCGCCATGATGACAAAACGGGTGGTGTTGTGGCCGTTATCCTCGATATTGCGGGCCAGCACGTCCAGCCCGTAGATTTCGCCCGCAAGAGCCGATGCCAGGACGCCCTCGCCCGGGGTCTTGAGCTGGGCGAGTTCGGCGGCCGCGCCGGCACTGTCGGCGGCGGCGACGCCCTTGATTCCGTGCTGCTTGAGAAACATCGCCGATTGCGGCAGCAGTACGAGATGCGCCCGCACGGTGTGTATATGCTCGATTCGCGTGCCGGGATTGGCCAGCAGGCAGATGCGCACGCGGACAAAGGATTCGCCAACGATGTGCAATCCGCTTTCGGGCAACAGTCGGTGAATGTCGGCAACGCGGCCATAGGTCGTGTTCTCGACCGGAAGCATGGCGAGATCGGCCCGACCGTCGCGGACCGCGCCGATCACCTCTTCGAACGTATGGCAGGGCAGCGCCTCGAGCTCGGGGCGGGCGGCATGGCAGGCTTCGTGTGAATAGGCGCCCGGCTCTCCCTGAAAGGCGATCCGCTGTGTCATTTTTCCTGCTTTCCTGTCGATTTACGACCAAAAGGGCGATTGGTCGCGGAAACTACACCTTGCTTTGCCCGAGGGGAAGCGGATAGATACGCGCCGAAGCGAGATCAATTCGGAAGCGGGCACATGTTTGACACGATGACATCCACCAAGATAATCGGCGCCTTCTGTGGGGCGCTTCTGGTGTTCATGCTGGGAAAATGGGCGGCGGAAGAGCTTTATGCAACCGGCGGCGGACATGGTGGTGACGACCATGCGGCAGGCTATGTCATTGCCGTGGACGAAGGCGATGATGCAAGCGCCGAAGCCGACGATGAGCCGACTTTCGAAGAGCTGTTGGCATCGGCCGACCCGGACAAGGGTGAGCGCGTTTTTGCCAAGTGCCGCGCCTGTCACATGATGGACGAAGGTGAGCATGGCACCGGCCCGTCGCTTTACGCCGTGGTCGGACGCGAGGTCGGCGGTGTGGATGGCTTCGGGGGCTATTCCGGCAACCTCGAACAGATCGGCGATACCTGGACGCCCGAGAATCTTGATGCTTTCCTCGAAAATCCGCGCACCGCGACGCCCGGCACATCGATGAGCTTTGCTGGACTCGGCAAGGCCGAGGATCGCGCCAACCTGATCGCCTATCTCGATACCTTCGGCGACTGAATCGACCGGAAATCAAGCAACGGCCGTCATCCTCGTGGGTGGCGGCCGTTTTCCTTGACACCCTCACGTCCTGTTGACGCATTCGCAACTTGAACATGCCCGCCCCTGACCGTTAGCGTGGATCAGGCGGTTTGCCGGTGCGAGGACGGGCCGTTGCAGGCAAGGCAGAGAGGGAGACGGAATGAGACACGCGGGCTCAGCAGAGATGAAATCCGGCAAGGCACGGGCCCATGCGGCCTCTGCGGCGGCGTTCCAGGCCCGTTCCGCCGCGCGCCTGATGACGGTGCTTTTGACTATTGCGATTCTTGCGCTCGCCGCGTGGCCGTTGCGCGCCGAAGATGACGGGATCATCCGCAGCCATGGCTATTCCTATTTCGGGGAGCTGAAATACCCCGCCGATTTCGAGCATTTCGATTATGTGAACCCCGATGCGCCCAAGGGGGGCGTGATGAAGCGTTATTCTCTGGGCACGTTCGATTCGCTCAACCCCTACACCCGCAAGGGACGGGCCAACGGCACCTTGATCTGGATGACCTATGAATCGCTTCTCGGGGCGGGGCCCGCGGATGCCTATGGCGAGAATTACGGACTTCTGGCCGAGAGCCTCGAATATGACGAAGACAAGACATGGGTGATCTTCCACATGCGCCCCGAGGCAGAGTTTTCGGACGGCACGCCGGTCACGGCGCATGACGTGGTGTTCTCGCACGAGCTGTTTCTCGAACAGGGCCTGCCATCCTATTCCATCGCGGTGGCCAAGCGGGTGCTGAGCGCCGAGGCGCTCGATGATCACACGGTCAAGTTCACCTTTGCCGAGGGCATTTCCCGCCGGAGCCTGATCGATCAGGTCGGTGGCACTCCGGTTTTCCCCCGCAAATGGTTCGAGGAAACCGGCGCGCGGCTCGATGAGTCGCGGCTGGCCCATCCGCCGGGTTCGGGGCCTTATGTTCTCGAAGATCATGAGGTGAACCGCCGCGTGGTTTATCGCCGCAACCCCGATTACTGGGGCAGGGATCTGCCGATCAACCGGGGACGGCACAATTTCGACGAGATCCGCGTCGAGTATTTTGCCGACGATTCCGCCGCGTTCGAGGCGTTCAAGGCGGGTGAATACACGTTCCGCGAAGAGACCGACCCCAAGAAATGGGCGACGAGTTACGATTTCCCTGCAGTGGAGCGGGGCAATGTCAAGGTTGTCGAACTGCCAGACGGCTCGCCGCCGACGCCGACCGGGCTCGTCTTCAACCTGCGGCGCGACAAGTTTTCCGATCCGAAACTGCGCGAGGCGATCGCGCTGGCGTTCAATTTCGAATGGACCAACGCATCGCTGCAATATGACCTTTATGCACAGCGCCATTCCTTCGTGCAGAATGCCCCGCACGAGGCCGAGGGCGTGCCGGAAGGCGCCGAGCGCGCGCTTCTGGAAAGCCTCGGCGATCTGGTGCCGCGAGAGGTGCTCGAGGAACCCGCGGTGATGGCGCACGAATCGCAAGGCGATCGGCAGACCGACCGGCGCAACCTGCGTCGTGCGATGCGGCTTCTGGACGAGGCGGGGTGGGTCGTGGGTGATGACGGGATGCGGCGCAATGCCGAGGGCGAGCCGCTGACCATCGACTTTCCGATTCCGTCGAGCTTTCCCTCGACGCTGAGTGCGGCGATCGAGGTGTTTGCCAAGAATCTCAAGCGAATGGGGATAGATGCGCAGGTCAATTCCATCGACTCGGCGCAATACACGCTGCTCGAGCGCGATTTCGATTATGACATGATCTATGACTCCTATATCCCGTTCCTGGAGGCCGGCACCGGCCTGCATCAGCGTTACGGTTCGGCCGAGGCCGAGATCAGCGTGTTCAACCCCGCCGGACTGGCCAGCCCGCTGGTCGACCGGATCATCGACACCGCGCTTGAATCAGAGAGCCTCGAGGAAGAGCAGACCGCGCTCATGGCGCTGGACCGGGTTCTGCGTCATGAGCGGTTCATGGTGCCGACATGGTTCAAGGACAAACACTGGCTGAGCTACTGGGACATGTACGAACATCCCGATCCCCTGCCACCCTTTGATGTCGGGGTGTTGGATTTCTGGTGGGTGGACCCCGAGAAGGCCGAGGCTCTCAAGGCTTCGGGCGCGCTGAGGTAGGGACGGCATGGGCGCCTATTTCCTTCGGCGGTTGTTGCTGATCGTTCCCACGCTTTTCGGGATCATGGTCATCAATTTCACGCTTGTTCAGTTCGTCCCGGGTGGCCCGGTCGAGCAGGTGCTGGCACAGGTCCAGGGCCGTGGCGACGTGTTCTCGGGTTTTGCCGGTGGCGGCGATCAGGCCGGCAGTTCAGAGCTTGTGGGCGACGATTTCTTTGTAGGGTCCGGGAACGATTCGCAGTATGCCGGTGCCCGTGGCCTGCCCAAGGAGTTCATCGAACAGCTCGAGCGTGAATTCGGCTTCGACAAGCCGCCGCTTGAGCGGTTCCTTGGCATGGTGTGGAACTACATGCGGTTCGATTTCGGCGAAAGTTATTTCCGCTCGATCAGCGTGATCGACCTCGTTCTCGAAAAGATGCCGGTGTCGATCACGCTCGGCCTCTGGTCAACGCTGATTGCCTATCTGGTTTCGATCCCGCTCGGCATTCGCAAGGCCGTGCGAGACGGGAGCAAGTTCGACACCTGGACCAGCGGCGCGATCATCGTGGCCTATGCGATCCCCGGATTCCTGTTTGCCATCCTGCTCCTCGTGCTGTTCGCCGGCGGATCCTACTGGCAGATCTTTCCCCTGCGCGGGCTGACCAGTGACAACTGGAGCGAGCTGAGCCTGATCGGCAAGGTGCTGGATTATTTCTGGCACATCACCCTGCCGGTTCTGGCCTCGACCATTTCGGCCTTTGCGACGCTCACGCTTCTGACCAAGAACAGCTTTCTCGACGAGATCAAGAAGCACTATGTCATGACCGCCCGTGCCAAGGGGCTGAGCGAGGGGCGCGTGCTATACGGCCATGTTTTCCGCAACGCGATGCTGATCGTGATCGCGGGCTTCCCGGCGGTTTTCATCGGGGTGTTCTTCGGCGGCTCGCTGATCATCGAGACGATCTTCTCGCTCGACGGTCTCGGGCGGCTCGGGTTCGAAGCGGCAGTGGCGCGCGATTATCCGGTGATGTTCGGCACGCTCTTCATATTCGGCCTGATCGGCCTCATCGTCGGTATCCTCAGTGACGCGATGTATGTGCTTGTCGATCCGCGAATCGACTTCGAGCGGAGGGAGGGCTGATGCGGTTCCTTTTCAAGCGGTATCAGATTTCGCTGCCTCTCGCCTTCGGCTCGAACGCGAAATCCCATGCCGATGTTTCCCGTGAAAAGGAAACACCTTAGATGGCGCTTTCCCCACTCAACCAGCGCCGCTGGCGCAATTTCCGCCGCAACGGGCGGGCGTTCTGGTCCTTGTGGCTCTTCCTTGTCCTGTTCGTGACTAGCCTCTTTGCCGAGTTCATCGCGAATGACAAACCGATCATCGTGCAGTATCGCGGCGATTTCTATTACCCGATCTTCGATTTCTATCCCGAGACCACCTTTGGTGGTGATTTCCGAACCGAGGCGGTCTATCGCGACCCCGAGGTGCAATGCCTGATCGTGACCGGGGGGCTCGAGCTTTGTTTCGATGACCCCGAAGCCCTGATCGAAGATGCGGCGGATGGCGAGATCGAAGGCGAGGCGATCGAGAAAGGCTGGATGATCTGGCCGATCATCCCTTATTCATATGACACCAGCGTCGATCGGCTTGGCGCGGCCCCGCTGCCACCCGGCGAGGGCAATCTTCTGGGCACGGACGATACCAAGCGCGACGTGATGGCGCGCGTCATCTACGGGTTCCGATTGTCGGTGCTCTTCACCCTGATCGTGACGGCGCTGGCCAGCCTTCTGGGCATCGCGGCGGGCGCGGTGCAGGGGTATTTCGGGGGCTGGCTTGACCTGATCTTCCAGCGCCTCATCGAGATCTGGAGTGCGACACCACAGCTTTACGTGATCATCATCATGTTCGCCGTGCTCGGGCGAAGTTTCTGGCTCCTGGTCTTCATCACGGTGCTTTTCGGCTGGACCGCGCTTGTCGGCGTGGTGCGGGCCGAGTTCCTGCGCGCGCGCAACCTTGAATACGTGCGTGCGGCCAAGGCGCTGGGCGTGTCGAACGCAAAGATCATGTTCCGCCACATGCTGCCCAACGCCATGGTGGCAACGCTGACCATGCTGCCCTTCATCGTCACCGGCACGATCGCACTGTTGGCCAGTCTCGATTTCCTGGGCTTTGGCCTCCCGGCCAGCGCGCCCAGCCTTGGGGAACTGACACTCCAGGCCAAGCAGAACCTCCAGGCGCCCTGGCTGGCCTTTACCGCCTTCACCACGTTCGCCGTCATGCTGTCGCTCCTGGTATTCATCTTCGAAGGTGTGCGCGACGCGTTCGATCCGAGAAAGACCTTTCAATGAGCCTTCTGGATGTGCGCAATCTGTCGGTGGCCTTCCGTCAGGATGGCAAGGTGATCGAGGCGGTGCGTGGCGTGTCGTTCAGTGTCGACCGGGGCGAGACCGTTGCGCTGGTGGGCGAAAGCGGGTCCGGCAAGTCCGTGACGGCGCTTTCGACCGTGTCGCTGTTGTCGGGCAGCGCCGAGGTCGCCGGGTCGGTCACTTATGACGGTCAGGAAATGATCGGCGCGGATGGCGCGCGGCTGCGCAAGGTGCGGGGCAACGACATCAGCTTCATCTTTCAGGAGCCGATGACATCGCTCAACCCGTTGCACACGATCGAGAAACAACTGGCCGAAAGCATCGCCCTGCATCAGGGGCTGGAGGGCAAGGCGGCGCGCGCGCATATCCTCTCGCTGCTCGAAAGGGTCGGCATTCAGGATGCCGAGACGCGGCTCACCGCCTATCCGCACCAGCTTTCGGGCGGGCAGCGGCAGCGGGTGATGATCGCGATGGCGCTGTCGAACAAGCCCGACATCCTGATCGCGGACGAGCCGACCACCGCGCTCGACGTGACGATCCAGGCGCAGATCCTCGAATTGCTGGCCGAACTGAAGCGCACCGAGGACATGGGGCTTTTGTTCATCACCCATGATCTGGGCATCGTGCAGCGGATCGCCGACAAGGTCTGCGTGATGAAGGAAGGTGAGATCGTCGAGGCCGGCCGGACGCAGGAGCTTTTCGCCAATCCGCAGCATCCCTATACGAAAAAGTTGATCGGCGCGCGCGCGGTGGGGCAGCCCGCGCCGGTAAATTCCGGCGCGCAAGAGATCGTGCGCACCGATCACCTCAAGGTCTGGTTCCCGATCCAGAAAGGCTTTCTCAGGCGCACGGTCGGCTACGTGAAGGCGGTCAATGACGCCACGATCAGCGTGCGGGCGGGCGAGACGCTGGGGATAGTGGGAGAATCGGGCAGCGGCAAGACGACTCTGGCGCTCGCCATCATGCGGCTGATTTCCTCAGAGGGTGGCATCACCTTCGACGGTCAGGACGTGCGCGCATGGTCCACCAGGAAGCTGCGCAAGCTGCGCCGCGAGATGCAGATCGTGTTTCAGGACCCCTTCGGCTCATTGTCGCCGCGCATGACCTGCGAACAGATCATTGCCGAGGGGCTGGGTGTGCATGGCAACCCCGGCGGCCGATCCGAGCGTGAACTGGTGGCCGAGGTGATGGAAGAGGTGGGGCTCGATCCGGTCACGATGGACCGTTACCCGCATGAATTCAGTGGCGGCCAGCGCCAGCGCATCGCGATCGCCCGCGCGATGATCCTGCGCCCGCGCCTCGTGGTGCTGGACGAGCCGACCAGTGCGCTCGACATGACGGTGCAGGTGCAGATCGTCGACCTGCTGCGCGATCTTCAGGTGAAATACGGGCTGGCCTATCTCTTCATCAGCCATGATCTCAACGTGGTGCGCGCGATGAGCCACAAGATGCTCGTGATGAAACAGGGCGATATCGTCGAGGCGGGCGACGCGCAGGCCCTGTTCGAAGCGCCGCAGACCGAGTATGCGCGCACGCTGCTGGCCGCGGCACTCGATGTGAAGGCCAAGCCCGCCTGACCCTGCCGACCGGACGGGCTCAGGCGAGATCGACGTGAATCAACGCGTGATCGCTGGCATGGGGCCGGTGGTGGCCGGTGCCGGACAGATGCGGACCATGGTAGCGCCGCACCTCGTATCCCATGCCCTGTCGCAGGATCGCGGGGCGGGCGTCGGGATTGCGCGCCGCCAGCGCAGGCGACGCCAGGAGCTTGTCAGGACAGGCATAGAGATGTTCGTCGGGTTGATACCATGACCATCGCTCGGCTTCGGGCAGCCGGTCGATCAGGTTGACCGAGAAGGGTGAGAGAAGCGGTGCAATGGCCCGCCGATGCCCGCCCGGCGCATCGCGCGGATCGTTGAGATCGCCGAGGACGAGCCATGCCGCCCCCGGCGGATCGTCAAAGCGCCTCTCGATCAGGTGGCGCAGCGCCAGCGCCTCGGCGCGTCGGGTGAACCACGCGCCCGCCTCATCGGGATAGGGCGCCTTGAAATGACAGACGAAGAGGGTGATGCCGGCAAGCTCGACGACGAGGCAGTCGCGTCGGAACACCGGTGCATCTGCGTCGAGCCCCAGCGCGGGGTCGAGTCCGGCCTGGCGCGGAGTGAGCTGCGCATAGCTGGTGACCTGCCCGGGTGCGACGCGCGAGAGCAGCGCGAGATCGAGCCCGCGCCCGTCATTGCCCGGCAGGCAGACGCGGTGCGGATAGGGCGCGCCCGCGGGCACGAGATACCGGTCGTGAAAGTGATCGAGGGTCTCGATGTCGAACACCTCCTGCAAGGCGACGACATCGGCCCGCGCCTCGCGGATCAAGGCCGCGGTCAGGCGCCGGTCGGTCGGGTCGAGATCCTTCGCCGCGTCCCCGAGATCCTGTGCCGTGTCCCGATCGCGCGCCCCGTCGAGATTTGCGCGCCCGTTCGCGTCGTGCCGCAGGCGCATGTTCTGCACGTTGAGCGTGGCGATGCGCATGGGCCTGCCGCCCGCGATCAGATTGCCGAACTGTGACCGGCCTTGGACAGGTCATAGGCGTCAAAGGCGCGCGCCACAATCCGGGTGAGCGGACGCGCCTTGAGCGGAATCGCGAGCCCGGCTTCGGTGATCTTCAGCAGGCCGTCGAACTCGGCCTGCACCTTGTCGAACATCGCGAAGAGCGCCTCGTGCGAGATGTCGAAATCGCGCAGGATCTCGGCCGCATCGATCCTGAAATCGCACATCAGCATCTCGATCATCCGGCTGCGCATCTTGTCCTCGGCCGTAAAGACGTGGCCCCGCGTGGTCGAGAATTGCCCGTCACGAATCCGCGCGGTGTGGGCCGACGTGGCCGGCGCGTTCTGGGCATAGCCTTGCGGAAAGCGCGAGATCGACGATGCGCCCAGCCCGATCAGGGCATCGGCCGGATCATCGGTGTAACCCTGGAAATTGCGTCGCAGCGTGCCGTTGCGCTGTGCCTTGTTCAGCCCGTCCCCCTCGACCGCGAAGTGGTCGATCCCGATCTCGGCATAGCCGTCCCACAAGAACAGCTTGCGGGCGGTTTTGAAGAGCGCCAACCGCTCTTGCGGCGTGGGAAGCTTGTCGGAGGGGATCATCTGTTGCCGCTTGGCCATCCACGGCACATGGGCGTAACCGTAAAGCGCCACACGGTCTGGCGAGAGCGCCAGCAGCTTCTGGACGCTTTCGGTGATTCGCGCATTCGACTGGTCGGGCAGGCCAAAGAGAATATCGGCGTTGAGCGAGGTCACGCCGCGCGCGCGAATCTCGTCCACGGCCTGGCGTGTGATGTCAAAGCTCTGGATGCGGCCGATGGTTTTCTGGATCTCGTCGTTGAAATCCTGCACCCCGATCGAGGCGCGGTTCATCCCCGCCGCCGCCAGCGCGTCGAGCCGTGGCCCGTCGATCTCGTTCGGGTCGATTTCCACCGAGAATTCATAGCCTTCCGCGAAAGGGGCGATGTCGGCAATGGCCCCGGCCAGATCACGCATCATCGACGGGGCAAGCAGTGTCGGCGTGCCGCCGCCCCAATGCAGACGCGACAGGCGCACGCCTTCGGGAAGCACCTGCCCGAGCATTTCGATCTCGGCCTTCAGGGTTTCGAGATAGGCCAGCACAGGAGCATCGGACTGGGTGCCCTGAGTGCGGCAGGCACAGAACCAGCACAGCCTGCGGCAGAACGGAACATGAATATAGAGCGAGACCTCTGAATCGGGCGCGATCGCTCCGATCCAGCTGGTGAATTCCCCGGGGCCGACCGACGTATTGAACTGCGGTGCCGTGGGATAACTCGTATACCGCGGCACTTTCGCGTCAAATAGACCCAAATGGGCGAGTTGCGTTTGCGTAACCATCCGTAAACAGGTAGCGTCGAGTACAATTCATATCTTTGACTTAGATCAAGCGCGAACAGGTCGATATGCTGAAAGAACCAACCATTGCGACGCCGCAGGAATGTGCCGATTGTCCGATCAGGCACAGGGCGGTTTGTGCGCGCTGCGAGCCCGAGGAACTGGGACTGCTTGAAGAGATCAAGTATTACCGGAAGTTCGAAGCCGGGCAGACTGTCATCTGGGCGGGCGACCGCATGGATTTCGTGGGCTCTGTCGTGACCGGGATCGCGTCACTGACCCAGACCATGGAGGACGGGCGCACCCAGATGGTGGGCCTGCTCTTGCCCAGCGATTTCGTGGGTCGTCCCGGTCGGGACGGCGCTGCCTATGACGTGGTGGCCACGACCGATCTCGTGATGTGCTGCTTTCGCAAGAAACCGTTCGAACACATGATGGAGAACACCCCGCATATCGCGCATCGCCTGCTCGAAATGACCCTGGATGAGCTGGATGCGGCGCGCGAATGGATGCTGGTGCTGGGCCGCAAGACCGCCCGCGAAAAGATCGCCAGCCTGTTGTCGATCGTCGCCCGTCGCGATGCCACCTTGCGCCAGGTGGGGATGACCGGGACGCTGGTGTTCGATCTGCCGCTGACCCGCGAGGCAATGGCCGATTATCTCGGGCTCACCTTGGAAACGGTGAGCCGCCAGATTTCCGCGCTCAAGCGGGATGGGGTGATCGAACTCGAAGGCAAGCGCCACGTCACCGTGCCCGATTTCGTCCGCCTGATGGAAGAGGCGGGCGACGACAGCGACGGCGGCATGCTGGCCTGAGCGTCAGGGCAGGGCGCGGCGCGCTGCGCCGCCCGTCCGCGTCAGACCAATTCAGATCGCCAGGTCGTCCAGGCTCTTGCCCTCTTGCAGCGCTTGCAACACCCATGCCGGGCGCCGGCCCCTGCCTGTCCAGGTTTGCGACGGATCGGCGGGATTTGCGTATTTCGCCACGCCCTTGGACCTGGGTTTGCCCTTGCCGCGTCCGCGCAGTGCATTTTCTGTGGTCAATTCATCGAGTGAATAGCCCATTTCCTTGGCTTTCGCTTCCAGTGCGGCCAGCGCATTCATTCTTTCGCGTGCCTCCACTTTCTCGATCGCCTTGGCAACCTTGCGTTCAAGCGATTTCAATTCGCTCGTGGACATGGCTGTCAGGTCCGCCATCATGATTTTGTCTTCTTGAGTCATGGTGTTCCCCATTTCATCCGTATTCTACAGTTTCTTGATCGTTCAGATACAGGTTTTTTTTCTGATGATCACTTGTCGACTGCAAAGCAATGCGCACGCAAGAGTAAAAGACGAGAGTCCACATATGGTGAACCAAGATGTATTGAAAATGCGCATGGGCCTCGCATTTTCGATCCCATGCGCATCAAATTCAGATTTCTATAATTGTCGATCCGGTGGTTTTGCGCGCTTCGAGCGTTTCATGTGCGGCACGAATATCATCCAGTGCAAAGCGTTGGCCGATATTGATCACCACGTCGCCTTTTTCGACTTTCTCGAAAAGATGGTTGGCCATGGCCTGGCATGTGTGGTGATCCGCGATATGCGTGAAAAGCGTGGGCCGCGTGATCTTGAGCGATCCTTTCTGCCCGAGAATGCCGATATTGAACGGCGGCACCGGACCCGAGGCATTGCCGAAGGAAATCATCATCCCCAGGGGTTTAAGCGAATCGAGCGAACCCTCGAACGTATCGGCGCCCACTGAATCCATCACCACGTCCACGCCTTTTCCATCGGTCAATTCCTTCACTTTCGCGGTGAAATCTTCATCGCGGTAATTGATGCAATGGCTGGCCCCGTGATCGAGCGCCAATTGGCATTTCTCGTCCGTGCCGGCCGTCCCGATCAGGGTGATCCCTTCCGATCGCGCCCATTGACAGGCGATCAGCCCCACACCCCCGGCAGCGGCGTGAAAGAGCACGGTGTCGCCTTTCTGAATCGGGGTCGTGCGATGGAAAAGATATTGCACCGTCAATCCCTGAAGCATCATCGCCGCCGCGGTATCCGTGCCGATCGCGTCGGGCAGTTTCATGACCTGTGCGGCGGGCATGACCCGCGCCTCGCAATAGGCACCGGGCGGCATGCTGGCATATCCCGCGCGATCCCCGGGCGCGAGGTGCTTTACGCCTTCGCCCACCGCCTCGACAATGCCCGCGCCCTCCATTCCGAGCGTCAGGGGAAGATCGTTGGGGTAAAGCCCCGTGCGCTGATAAACGTCGATGAAATTCAGCCCGGCAAATTCGTGCCGAATGCGAATTTCCCCCGGCCCCGGATCGCCCACCGGGCGATCCACGATCTGCATGGTCTCGGGTCCGCCGAATTTCTCGATGATGACTGTTCTTGCCATGTGATTTCTCCTTGTGTGGCGGCCTTCACGCACCGACCTTCAAAACGATCTTGCCCACATGCCCCGGGCTTTCGATCCGTGCATGGGCATCGGATGCCTTTTCAAGCGGGAATTCGCTGTCCATCACCGGTGCCACCGCCCCCGCATCCAGAAGCGGCCAGACATGGGCGCGCAGCTCTTCGGCGATCCGTGCCTTGGCGAGGTCCGATTGCGGGCGCAGGGTGCTGCCGGTGATGGTCAGCCGCCGCACCATGAGTTGGGCGAAATTCAACTCGACCTTGGGACCGTTCAGAAACGCGATCTGCACCAGCCGCCCGTCATTGGCGAGCGCGTTTACGTTACGCGGAAGGTAATCGCCCCCTACCATGTCAAGGATCAGGTCGGCGCCTCCGGCTTCCTTCATCACCTCGACGAAATCCTCCGTCCTGTAGTTGATCGCCCGTTCCGCCCCGAGATCGGTGCAGACTTGGCATTTCTCGTCCGAGCCGGCCGTGGCAAAAACCCGGGCGCCGAAATGGTTTGCCAGTTGAATGGCGGTCGTCCCGATGCCCGAGCTGCCGCCATGCACAAGGAACCGTTCCCCGGCCCTCAACCCGCCCCGCATGAACACGTTGGTCCAGACGGTGAAAAACGTCTCGGGCAGACAGGCGGCTTCGCGCAAATCCATACCCTTGGGGATCGGCAGGCAATGCGCCGCCGGCGTGGCCACGTACTCGGCATATCCGCCGCCCGGCAGAAGCGCGCAAACCTTGTCGCCCACTGACCACTCGGTCACGCCCGGGCCGACCTCGACCACCTCGCCCGATGCCTCCAGCCCGGGCAGGTCGCTCGCCGTGGGGGGCGGTGCGTAGTTGCCCGCACGTTGCAGCGCGTCGGGCCGGTTGACCCCGGCCCAGGCCACGCGGATCACCACATCGCCCTGTCCGGCCCGCGGCATGGGCCGCTCGCAGGGCACCAGAACCTCGGGCCCGCCCGGCGTGGAAATCTCGACCGCTTTCATCGTCTCGCTCATCTTCGCTCCCTCACTTGTCCCAATGTCCCGGCATGTCATCGCGTGGCCTGGGTGCGCGGATGCGGCCCAGCGCATCCAGCGGCCCCTTGAGCACCCGTGACAGCGCCGGGTTGTCGCGCAGGTTGGCCTTGACCTTCTCGAACTGCATCACGTCCTCGATCCGCCGGTCGAGAAACGCCCATGTCGCCGCGAACCCCTCGCTCTCGTCTCCCAGCCAATAGAGCAGGGTCGAGGAATAGACCCCGGAAAGCGTCATCCGCTTGGTGTACCAGTTCACGTCATCCGACGTGTCGCCAAGGCTGCGCCAGATCAGATCACACGTGCCCCAGATCAGCCGCGCACCCTCGGGCGCATGTTGCGGCAGCGCGAAGAGAGTCATCCCCCGGCGCACAAGTTCCTTGTCCTCGACCGCCTCGATCCGGAACCGCACGGCCGCCGCGATCCGGTCGCGAAAGCGCATCTGCGAAAGCTCGGCCTCGTTCAGGCGTTCGACCATGCGTCGGTCGCCGCGCTTGTGAAACGCCACGGCAAGATCCACGGCGCCGCGCGGGCACACGGCCCGGGCAAGCGCCATCTCGACCCCGCTCTCTTCCACGGCGGCCGTGAAGGTCGCCTCGCTCCACCCGTCGAACGGCACATGGATCAACGCGGCATCCAGCAGTTTCTCGATCATGTCGGACATGGCAACTCCCTTGTCGCCGGTTGGGCGACGTGTTTGCGCCGACCTTAACGCCACGGGCAGGAAGTGCCAATTGCCGAACACGAAATCCCATCGAGGGCGCGCGGCGTATTAACTTTTACGCGGCTAACGAATGCGTGATCCACCCGACAGCCGGGCGGCAGCCGGATGTCAGCCGGATGTCACCCCGCCCTTTTGGGCGCATCCAATGGCGTTAACCACGGTCTTGCGATCACGGAAAAGCGGTCATAAGGTTTGACCAATTAACGTATCGGGTTTTTCATATGCCGTTCCATCCCGTCCATCCCGAAAAGCTCTCGTCCGCGGTTGTCCGCCAGATCGAACTGCTGATTCTGCGCGGAATCCTGCACCCGGGCGAGCGGCTCCCCCCCGAGCGTGAGCTTTCCGAGAAACTCGGCGTCTCGCGCCCGTCCCTGCGCGAAGCCGTGGCCGAGTTGCAATCCCGCGGGCTTCTTGCATCCCGCGCCGGGTCGGGGATTTATGTTGCCGACGTTCTTGGGTCGACGTTTTCGCCGGCGCTTGTTCGGCTCTTTGCCGCGCATGAGGAGGCGGTGTTCGATTATGTCTCGTTCCGCCGCGACCTCGAAGGAATGACCGCCGAGCGCGCCGCACGTTACGCGTCGGACACCGATCTCGAGGTTATTGCAACGGCTTACGAACGGATGGTGGCCGCGCATCACAAGGTCGATACTGCGCTCGAGGCCGAGACGGATGCCGATTTTCACATGGCGATCATCGAATCCTGCCACAATGTGGTGATGCAACACATGATGCGCTCGATGTATGATCTTCTGCGCGAGGGCGTGTTCTATAACCGTGCCCAGATGTTCCGCCAGACCACCTCGCGCGAGGATATCCTGGCCCAGCATGCGGCGATCAACTCGGCCCTTCAGGCCCGCGATTCAGCCGGGGCCAAGGCCGCCGTCGAGGCGCACATGGACTACATCGAAACGGCGCTGCGCGCCCAGGCCAGGGCGGACCGCAACGAAGCCATCGCGCGCCAGCGTATCGAGCACGAAAAGGCCCGCTGACAACGCTGGTCAAGGATTATCACCGCGCGCTCCCGCCTGTTTTCATCAGGCTTTCTGGGTCAGGCTGCGCACCGTCTGAAAATGAAAAACCCGGGCACGCAACCCGGGCCTTCCCATTCTTGAACCACGCGCCGAACCGACAGCGCGTGATCAGTGAAGCTTGGCCTCGACCTCGGAAATCGCCGAGTCGATCAGCTTGTTGCCCTCGGTCGCGGTCATGTTCTTGGCAATCACGTCACGGGCGGCCGCGATGGCGATGGCGACTGCCTGGTCCCGGACGTCCCTGATGGCTGCGGCTTGCGCGCTGGCGATCTGATCCTCCGCCGCGGCCATGCGACGCGCGATGGATTTCTTCAGGTCTTCCTTGGCCAGTTCCGCCGCGGTCGCCGCCTCTTCCTTGGCATGGGCGATGATCCGTTCGGCCTGTGCGGCAACGTCCTTTTGCTTGCGCTCATAGGACGCCAGCACACTCTGCGCCTCGTCACGCAGGCGACGCGCCTCGTCGAGTTCCGACTGGATACCTGCCGCGCGCTTGTCCAGCAGGCCCAGCAACATGCCAGGCACCTTGTAGTAGACCAGGATCGCGATAAAGATCAGGAACCCGATCAGGACCACGAAATCGGTATTGCCGAGCGAGAAGAACGGGCCCGATGCGGCCAGCGCCGGGCTGGCAGCGAAAAGGGCGATCAATGTGGCAAGGCTGCGCATGAGATTACCCTTTCATCCGTTCGTTGACGGCCGCCGTCACACTCTTGGCGTCGGCCTTTCCGCCCATGGCGGTCACGATGTCCTGTGCCGTGTCCATGGCGACTTCCTTGACCGCCTCGAGCGCGCCTTCGCGGATCTCGGCGATCTTCTTCTCGCTTTCCGCGGCCTGGGCCGCGATCTCGGCATCGGCCTTGGCGATCTCGACATCCATTTCGGCCTTCATCTCGGCCTTGGCCTCGGCCACGATACGCCCCGCTTCGGCCTTGGCCTCGGCGAGCGCCTTTTCATACGCCGCTTCCGCTTCTTGAGCCTTCTTTCTAAGCTCTTCGGCGGCGGCGATGTCGTTGGTGATCCTGCCCTGACGTTCCGCCAGAACCGATGCGATCCTCGGGAGGGCGATCTTGGACAGGATGAAAAACATCACCAGCAGTGTCACGACCAGCCAGAAGATCTGGTTGCCCATCCAGTCGCCGCAAAGCTGCGGCATGCCTATGGCGCTACCGCCTGCGTCAACGCAGGAACTGGCCGGGGCTTGGGTCTCGCTTGCCATGTCGTAATTCTCCTCGAACCGGGATTACAACGGGCGGGTCATGCCTGACAACCCGCCCGAGCGTAAGGATGGCCCGATCGGATCAGACGGCAAACATGAGCAGAAGCGCAACGAGGAACGAGAAGATCCCCAGAGCTTCGGCAAAGGCGATGCCGATGAAGAGCGTCGCGGTCTGGCCGGGGGCCGCCGACGGGTTGCGCAGTGCGCCCGACAGGAAGTTGCCGGCAACGTGGCCAACCCCGATGGCTGCAGCGCCCGAACCGATAGCGGCGAGGCCGGCACCGATGAATTGACCCATTTCAGCGATATTGCCTTCCATTGTGATTTCTCCTTACGTTGGAATTGGCGAATGATGCAGGGCGGGCAGGTGGCCCGCCGAACCTTGATGAAACCTCAGTGCGACGGGTGCAGTGCATCCTTGAGATAGACGCAGGTGAGGATGGTGAAAACATAGGCCTGGACGCAGGCCACGAGCAGTTCGAGCGCGTACATCGCGGTGATCGCGCCAATCGCAAAGGGGGCGATCAGGGCCGAAGCGGCAAAGCCCGCGAACACCTTGAGCACCGCGTGCCCGGCCATCATGTTTCCGGCAAGACGAATGGAGTGGCTCACCGGACGCACGAAGTAGGAAATCAGCTCGATCACGGCCAGAACCGGGCGCAGGGCGAGCGGCGCGCTCGACACCCAGAACAGCCCGAGGAAGCCGGCACCGTTCTTCACAAGGCCAAGGATCGTCACGCTCAGGAACACCCCCACGGCCAGAACAGCGGTTACCGCGATATGCGAGGTCGTGGTGAATGCGGTCGGGATCAGGCCCAGCACGTTGCTGAACAGCACGAACATGAAAAGCGTCATGATGTAAGGGAAATACTTGAGCCCGTCCTTGCCGGTCACGTCCTCGATCATCTTGTAGACAAAGCCATAGGCCAATTCGGCCACCGACTGGCTGCGGCTTGGCACTATGGCGCGGCCCGACGTGCCCACGATCAGCAACAGCACCACCGCCAGCACGCTGGCTGCCATCCAGAGCGTCACGTTGGTCACGGTGAACATGCCCACGGGTCCGTCGCCGAACAACGGCTTGACGATAAACTGATCCATCGGGTGAAATTCCAGCCCCGAACCTTGCCCGGAATGCGTCTCGCTTGCCACGTCCTACATCCTCTCGTCTTCTTCGGCCCTGCCGGGCTCATCCACGATGTCGAACTCTTTCGCGGTTCGCAACATCGTGCGGACACCGGCAACAAAGCCCAACAATGTCATCAGCACGAGAAAGATCGGAAGCGTTCCGAGCAGGCGGTCAAGCCCGTATCCCATGCCGAAACCGATCAACAGACCGGCAACCATCTCAATCACCATCCGCCAGCCGATCTGGGCCTTCGAATAGTGTTCTTCCTGATGGGGCTTGTCGCGTTCACCGGCCTTTTTCATCGCCGCGATCCGTGCGTCCAACTCCGCAAGGCGCTGCTTTGGATCGGGATCGGTCACGCGAATTCCCCCATCGGAAATTTGAGCCTTTGCTAGGCGGCGGGCTGCACAGAGTCAAGCGCCTTGGATGCCTTGGGAAGCATCGCGCAAGTCCCTGATATATGGCCTTTTTCTCTGTACGTCGTTCAGTGCCCCATCTTGCTGCCGGGGGCGGTGGAGGGCCGTTTAGGCAGATGGTCATATTCAACCGAACGGTTGACGAAAGTGCCGGTCTCGGACAAACCCTATCACATGAGCGAAACCCTTGATGCCACATTCGCCGCACTGGCCGACCCCACGCGGCGGGCGATCCTGACAATGTTACTCGAAGATGACATGGCGGTCACCGATGTGGCCGATCCGTTCGAGATGTCGCTCGCGGCGATTTCCAAGCACCTGGCGATCCTGACCCGCGCCGGTCTCATCAGCCAGGAAAAGCGTGGCCGCGTGAAATGGTGCAAGCTCGAACCCGACGCGCTGCGCGGGGCCTCGGTCTGGATGCAGGGCTTCGGTCAGTTTGAGCCGGTCAACCTCGATGCGTTCGAGCGGTTTCTCGAAGGAGAACTCGGTTCCGATACGGCGACGTAGCCCGGGCACATTTCTCAATGCCCCTCGTCCTTGAGCAGCACCAGAAGCGCGACCATGGTAAGGCCCACCCCCGCCATCACCAGTGCAGGCGGGACATCATGGCCCAGGCCAATCTCCCAGGCGATCACCCAGCTGGGCGTGAGATAGGTATAGGCCATCACCTTGGCCGAGGGCAGCCGCAGTGTGGCGAATTGCAAGAGAACGAAGGTGACCGCGCTGGCAAAGACCGCGACATAGATCAGCGTGATCCAGACAATCGCGGGCAGCGCTGCCCAATCGGTCGCCCGGATATCGCTCCAGCCATAGATCGTGACCAGCACACAGCCCGCCAGCAGCATGCCGAAGGTGAACACGACCGGAGATTCCCCGCGATTGAGCAGCCGTACCATGGGCGTATAGGCGGCATGCGCGACGCAGCCCCAGAAATAGATCATCTCGCCGTGTCCGACCTCGAAGGCGCGAACCGCCTGCCAATCGGCGCGAAAGATCACCCAGAGCGCTCCCGCCGCCCCGATGCTCAGCCCCAGCGCCATACGCGGTGTCGTGATCTGTCGCAGCATCGCGTACCCGATGATCGCCGACATCACCGGGGTCAGCGTGAACACCGCCGAGGCCGAAACCGGCGCGGCCGTCTTGAGCCCCTCGAACATGAGGACGAAATAGGCAGCGAAAGTCCCGCCAAGCAAAAGGTAACGCCAGGGCGCCTTGGCCGCGCTTTTCGGTATGCCGGTCGTGGCCAGCGCGGCAGCGCCAACCAGAACTGCCGCGATCAGAAAGCGCGGCGCATTGAGCGCGGCAGGCGCGATATGCGGGGCTGCCATCACCCCGAGCGAGAACGATCCCGCCACCAGTGCCGAAAAGGCAAGCATTGCCAGATGCCCGGCCTGCGCAGCTGTCACGGCTTGTGCCTCTCCGAAATCGTCTGCTTGAGATGCTTGAGGAAGGCCTGCACCTTGGCCGTCCGGTGCAGGTCCATATGGGTCACGATCCAGAGCGGGATCGCCCAATCCCGGCGTGGCGCCATGACTTCCGACAGGTGAGGTACCCGCTTTGCATCCTCCACCGCCATGAAGCCGAGTCCCGCCCCGGCCAGGATCGCCTCTTCCTGCGCGTGGAAATCATCGGCGCGGAACACGATCCGGTCCTCGGAAACATGCGTGCGCAGCCACTGGGCAAAGGGCGCGCGCGAGCCCGTGTCATCGGTACCGACAAAAAGGTGATCGCCAAGTTCCGCGGGGCCGGACGGGCGCCCGTGGGTGTCGGTATATGTCTTGCTGGCGTAAAGCCCGACCGGTTGATCCAGCAGCTTCTGCACGACATTGTCCGGCTCGCCGGGGGCGTTCTGTCCTGCCCGAATGGCGACATGCGCCTCGCCATATTCAAGCCGAAACAACCTCTCACTTGCCTTGAGGCGAACGACGAGACCCGGGTGCTGGTTCTGGAAGGTCGCCAGGATCGGCGCCAGGATGCGGCTGAACTCGGCCAGGGCGGTGACGACAAGCTCTCCGGTGACCTCGTTGCCACGTCCCTTGATGCGCCCGGCCAGCTGGGCGAACTGGTCATCGGTCGCTCGTGCGACGCGCAACAGGTCTTCACCGGCTTCTGTGGGGGTGTAGCCGCGCGAATGGCGCTGGAACAGTTTGACGCCCAACCGCCCCTCGAGGGCGTCGACATGACGGATCACCGTGGCATGATGGACCCCCAGAACTTCGGCCGCGCCGCTCACCGTTCCCAGTCGCGCCACCTGAAAGGCGGTTCTCACCTCATCCCAGTTTTCCACGGGTTCTCCTGTGCGACAGCAAACAATACCGGGCGAATCTTGCCATACCTGTTGGGAATTGCAATTGAAACCGGTTTCCAACTGCGCCTAACCTGGCAGCATGAAGATCAAGACCGATACAGCCGATCTCCTGATCATCGACGAGACGCCCTGGCTGCTCGGCGCGATTCTCATTGTCTTTATCCTGATCTTTGTTGGCGTCGGGCTCGGCCTGGTCCTCGATGGGGTCTGGCAGGGATTGATCTTCCTCGTGGTCGGGGGCGGGATGGGGGCTGCGGCCTTCTTTCTGTTCGTGCGGCGGGTTCAGCTGGTCTTTTACAGACCCGAAGGCTGGGTCGAGATCCGCCGTGCCAATATCCTGCGACATTCCCGGGTACGCCACACCATCGACGAGATTTCGCGCGCGGTTGTCGAGGAAAGCGCGGGCAAGAGCGGACCGCTCTACCGGGTTGCGCTTGAGATCGACCAGGGGCAAAGCGCCGGTCGTCATCCCCTATCGCTGGCATTCTCCAGTATCGGCGATCATCACGCCATTGCCGACGCGATCAACGATTGGCTCGCGGGTTGATAAGGCGCGTCAAGGCGTCGTCGCCTCCCCTCCGGCCAGCCCATTCTTCGCTAAGGGCCGCGCGTTCGGCTTCGATCAACTCGTCGACCTGCGTGATCCGCGTCCCGCTGCCGCGCATGTGATCCATGAGCCGGTGCGAGTGCAGGATGGTCGGGATCGCGTCTTCCGGCTCCCACGCGTCCAGAACGGTCAGGCGGCGCAGGTTGAACTCGGGTGGCAGCACGTAGAAGGCCAAATCGCCTTGCCAGAGCATGTCCTTGAGAACGACCTGATCACGCACAACGCCGGCTTCGGCGAAGCGCCGCGCCCAGTCGCGCAGGAAATCCATGACCCGCTTATCCCGGCGGTAGAGCACGACGCCGGAATTCATCTGCGGAAAGGCATAGGGTGTGCCGTGATCAAGCCCTTCGCGGATCAGGTCGCTCGCCCGGCGGACATCATGGGCCAGCGCCATCTCGAACCGCCCCAGCAAGTCGAAGAGGTCGCCCAACGGGGCCGTGACCAACGTATCGCAATCGAGGTAAAGCGTGCGCTCGAACCGGGTCTGCCCCATGCAGTCGAGCTTTGACCGGCGATGCGGGTTCTCGATCGTGTGCACCGCATCGAACAGATCACGCGGCACCGCATCCGGCGCATCGGTGAACAGATCGATCGGCAGTCCCGGTTCCACCTGCCGCAACGACCGCGCCGATTGCAGGGCAAGATCGCGGTAGTCGTGCCCCGTCGCCACGTAGATCACACCCTTGTCCATTGCCTTCATGGTCTTTTCCTTCTTCTTCGTTGCCAGCCTTCCTTCGTCATACGTACGAAACCCCCATCCGGCCCACTCTTTGCCCTCGCTTCATGGGTCAGGCACCGATGCCGACACTTGACTCCCGCGCGTCATCGTCGTAATGCCCGCGCAATACCCGGAAGCCGCCAGACTTCCGGTCCCATGGGCCATGTCCCGGGATCGCCCCCCGTCAGCGCGTCGCGCCCACGGGGGCATGTGTCGTTTGGCATTGAGCCGCTCCACCCTTATCTGGTGGGCATGAAGATGAAACGGTCGAAGGAGCCGACGAGATGTTTGAAAACCTGTCCGAACGCCTCTCCGGTGTCTTTGACCGCCTGACGAAACAGGGCGCGCTGTCCGAAGACGACGTCAAGACCGCCCTGCGCGAAGTGCGTGTCGCCCTGCTCGAGGCTGACGTCTCGCTGCCCGTTGCGCGCAGTTTCATAAAGCGTGTGCAAGACCAGGCCACCGGCCAGGCGGTGACCAGATCCGTCACCCCGGGTCAACAGGTCGTCAAGATCGTGCACGACGCTTTGGTCGAGACCCTCACCGGTGACGAGGACCCCGGCAAGCTCAAGATCGACAACCCGCCCGCGCCGATCCTGATGGTTGGTCTGCAGGGTGGCGGCAAGACCACCACCACCGGCAAGCTCGCCAAGCGCCTCAAGGACCGCGAGGGCAAGAAAGTCCTCATGGCCTCGCTCGATGTCTATCGCCCCGCCGCGATGGACCAGCTTGCCATTCTGGGTACACAGATCGGCGTCGATACGCTGCCCATCGTGCCGGGCCAGAAACCCGTCGATATCGCCCGCCGTGCCAAGCAACAGGCCACGATGGGCGGTTACGACGTCTATATGCTCGACACAGCCGGCCGGCTTCAGATCGACGAAACCCTGATGCAGGAGGTCGAAGACGTCCGCGACGTGGTTCATCCCCGCGAGACGCTTCTGGTGGTCGATGGTCTGACCGGTCAGGTTGCCGTCGAGGTGGCCGAGGAGTTCGACGCCAAGATCGGCATTTCCGGTGTCGTGCTCACCCGGATGGACGGCGACGGGCGCGGCGGCGCGGCGCTTTCGATGCGGGCGGTGACGGGCAAGCCGATCCGTTTTGTCGGTCTCGGCGAAAAGATGGATGCGCTCGAAACCTTCGAGCCCGAGCGCATCGCCGGCCGCATCCTCGGCATGGGCGATATCGTCTCGCTCGTCGAGAAGGCACAGGATACCATCGAGGCCGAACAGGCCGAGCGCATGATGAAACGGTTCCAGAAGGGCCGCTTCAACATGAACGATCTCAAGATGCAGCTCGAGCAGATGCAGAAGATGGGCGGCATGGAAGGCGTGATGGGCATGATGCCCGGCATGGGCAAGATGGCAAAGCAGATGGAAGGCGCCGGCATCGACGACAAGATGCTTGCCCGCCAGATTGCGCTCATCCAGTCGATGACCAAGAAAGAGCGCGCCAACCCCCAGATCCTTCAGGCCAGCCGCAAGAAACGCATCGCCAAGGGCGCGGGACTCGACGTTTCCGACCTCAACAAGCTTCTCAAGATGCAGCGCCAGATGGGCGACATGATGAAGAAGATGGGCAAGGGCGGCATGCTCAAGCAGGCCATGAAGGGCATGTTCGGCAAAGGCGGTGCGCCCGCGGACATGGCTGGCATGGCCGAGGGCATGGACCAGAAGGCGCTGGAAAAGGCGGCCAGGCAGATGGGGCAGGGTGGCGGTCTGCCCGGCCTTGGCGGCGGCATGGGCCTGCCTTCGGGCCTCTCGGGCCTGGGCAAGAAGAAGTAGACGGTTGACCCGGCCGATCGCATATCCCCACGAGGCTCCGCCGACCGGCGCCTCCGCCGCCCTTGCCGCTGGATTGCGTGCAGGGCTGCCACGGCTTGAAACCGCGCGGCTGATCTTGCGTGCGCCCGAAATCTCCGATTTCGCCACCTATCGCACCATCGCCATGTCCGACCGGGCCGGTTTCATGTATTCCGAACCGCTCGACCGCGAAGGCGCCTGGCTTGACTTCACGCAATGCGTGGCCAACTGGTTGCTGCGCGGCCACGGGCTCCTGACGATTACCGGTCGCGAAGATGCTACCGTCTTTGGCTTCGTGCTGATTTGCATGGAGTTCGGCGACCGCGAGCCGGAACTCGGCTGGTTCCTTGCTCAGGACGCTGAAGGGTGCGGAATCGCGTTCGAGGCGGCGCAGGCCCTGCGCGACTGGGGGATCGGCATTGCAGGGCTGACCTCGCTGGTCAGCTATATCGACCCACTCAATAGCCGATCCATCGCCTTGGCTGAACGCCTCGGTGCCCGCCGCGACCCACAAGCCGAAGCCGCTTTCGACGAACCGCTGCTGGTCTACCGCCACCATCCGAGCGAGGTTCCGCAATGACACTCGCCCCCGACATCCCGGTTCTCGAGACCGAGCGCCTGATCCTCCGCGCCCCGCGCGAGAGTGATTTCGAGCACGAACGCGATTTCTTTGCCACCGAGGGGTCGCGATTTGTCGGTGGTCCGCTTCCGGCGCACCGGGTCTGGCGGAGCCTTGCCATGCTGGTCGGGCACTGGGCCTTTCGCGGCTATGGCTTCTGGGCGCTCGACGACAGGGCGACGGGTCAATATCAGGGTCGCGTCGGCCTTTGGTTCCCCGAGGGCTGGGCCGAACGCGAGATCGGATGGACGCTCATGCCCCATGGACAGGGCAAAGGCTATGCTACCGAGGCCGCTTTGGCCGCGCGCGCCCATGCCTATGACGTGCTGGGATGGGACACCGCGATTTCCCAGATCGACCCGAGAAACGAGGCGTCAAAGGCCGTTGCTCGCCGCCTCGGTGCATCCTTCGAAAAGATCTACGATGACCCCGAATATGGACCGGTCGAGATCTGGCGCCACCTCGCGCCGGCCGATATCGAAAACGGCGGGATGGAGGCTTACGCCTGATGCGCACCACGAATATCCCCAGGCCGGAACCCCTGTGTCTTGTCCCCCGCGGACCCCGGTGCGGCGCTTTCCCCGAGGTCAAGGCAGCCTTCCCGTCCCATCGCACGCCTGTCACGGGCCGCCCGCTCGCTCGTGCCGCGTACGCATTGATCCTTTGTCCGGCTCGACCCGGACAAGCCGTCGTCCTTGGGGCGAACCTTGCCGCAGGCGCCCCCTTTTCACGCCACGCAGGGCAGCGAGGATGCGGTCAATTTCATCGATCCGCGCTTCAAACCGAAAGGATGGACCATTGACTGACGCTGTCACCCGTGCCGCAGACCTGCTCAGGGAGCACCGCGCCAGCATCGACCGGCTCGATGCAATCCTTGTCTATACGCTGGGCGAGCGGTTCAAGCACACCCAGGCGGTGGGCAAGCTTAAGGCCGAACACGATCTTCCCCCGTCCGATCCCACGCGCGAAGCGCAGCAGATCGGACGGTTGGAACAATTGGCGCAAGACGCCGATCTCGACCCGGAATTTGCCCGCAAATTCCTCAATTTCATCATCGCTGAAGTGATTCAGCACCATCGCCAACATCAAACCTAGGGTGGGGCTTTCCCACCAAACTCGCCATTCAAAGGAGAAACGACATGGCTATGAAAATCCGGCTCGCCCGCGGCGGTTCGAAAAAACGTCCCTTCTACCGCATCGTCGCGGCCGATTCCCGCATGCCGCGCGACGGCCGTTTCATCGAGAAGCTGGGTACCTATAACCCGCTGCTGCCCAAGGATAGCGAAGACCGCGTCAAGATGGATCTCGAGCGCGTGCAATACTGGCTCGACCAGGGCGCGCAGACCACCGACCGCGTGTCGCGCTTTCTCGAGGCCGCCGGCGTGATCGCCAAGAAAGAGCGCTCGAACCCGAAGAAGGGTACCCCCGGCAAGGCCGCACAGGAACGGGCCGAGGCCAAGGCGGCAAAAGCCGCCGAAGCCACTGCTGCCCCGGCCGAAGCGACCGAAGAGGCCAGCGCCGAATAATCCGGTGTCCGGGCCGGAACTGTCCGGCCCGGTCCACCCCGATCCGCGAAGGCAAGGCCATGACAGACCTCATCTGCGTCGGTGCCATTGCGGGCGCTTATGGCGTCCGCGGCGAGGTGCGGCTCAAGAGCTTCACCGCCGATCCTTTGGCAATTGCCGATTACGCGCCGCTGACAACCCGCGACGGCGGTCGCGCCTTTTCGGTCGCGATCATCCGTCCGGTCAAGGGCGGATTTGCCGCCCGCCTTTCCGGCGTCACCACCAAGGAAGAGGCCGATGCGCTGCGCGGGACCGAGCTTTATGCCCCCAGAGACAAGCTGCCCTCGCTACCTGATGACGAATTCTATCATGCCGACCTGATCGGGCTTGTCGTCCTTGATACCGGTGGCGCCGAGCTGGGCCGGGTGAAATCGGTCCAGAATCACGGCGCGGGCGATTTGCTTGAAATCACCGGCCCGGGCCTCAAGGATAGCGTGCTTTTGCCCTTCACCCGTGAGGCGGTGCCAACCGTCGATCTTGCCTCCGGGCGTCTTGTCGCCGACCCGCCCGAGGGGCTTTTCCCCGAGTGACCGGCGCCACCCGGTGCGCTCAAAGCTGCGCGCCCAGCCGCACCCCCTGATCGATCGCCCGCTTGGCATCAAGCTCCGCTGCCAGCTCGGCCCCGCCGATCACGTGGCAGGGTTTGCCCCGCGCCTCGAGCGTATCGGCCAGCGACCGTTCGCTCACCTGGCCGGTGCACAGAACGATCGTATCGCATTCGATCACGCGCGGATCTTCCCGTGCCTCGCCGCTGCTGACATGCAGGCCGTCGGCATCGATCCGCTCGTAGTTGACGCCGCCCACCATCTCGACCCCCTTCATGCGCAA
Organism: Aquicoccus sp.; assembly: GCF_041686535.1. Taxonomy (NCBI): domain Bacteria; kingdom Pseudomonadati; phylum Pseudomonadota; class Alphaproteobacteria; order Rhodobacterales; family Paracoccaceae; genus Aquicoccus; species Aquicoccus sp. Next base: position 46,860 of record NZ_JAWLDS010000002.1, read on the forward strand.
CGCGGCGCGGTGAATCCAGCCGGTCGTCTTGCCCAGGCCCTTGCCCAGAGCCTTGGTCTTGCGCTGCATCAGTGTTATCTGGCGCGCCGCGGGATGCGGCTGCGGCCCCGCCGCGGCCAACCCGCCGGGTGCCTTCTCGGGGTCGCCCACCCCCCATTCCTCGCGCCACAGCGCAAGGTTCTCGGTCGGGCTTTCGCCATCATGCACCAGGAACTCGGAAACATCGAACCCGATGCCTCCGGCCCCGATCACCGCGGCGCGGCGACCCACCTCGGCCCCGCCGCGCAGCACATCGACATAGGACAGCACGTTCGCCGCCTCCTGCCCCGGGATGCCCGGATCGCGCGGGATCACACCCGTGGCCACGATCACCTCGTCGAACGGGTCCAGTATTTCCGCCGTTGCCTCGGTGCCAAGGCGCAATTCAACCCCGTGTTTTTCCATCATCGTGGCGAACCAGGCGACCAGCCCGTGAAACTCTTCCTTGCCGGGGATCACCTTGGCCATGTTGAGCTGCCCGCCGATCTCGGGGGCCTTGTCAAAGAGCGTCACCGCGTGGCCCCGCTCGGCCGCCGTCATCGCCACCGACAGCCCCGCCGGGCCCGCGCCGACCACCGCGACGCGCTTTTTCTCGCCTGCGGGTTCAATCATGATCTCGGTCTCGAAGCAGGCCCTGGGGTTCACCAGACAGCTTGAGACCTTGCCGCTGAACGTGTGGTCGAGACAGGCCTGATTACAGGCGATACAAGGTGCAATCTCCTCCGCCCGCCCGTTTTCGGCCTTCTGCACGAAATCCGGATCGGCGAGGAAGGGTCGCGCCATGCTCACCATGTCGGCGCATCCTTCGGCCAGAACCTGTTCGGCCACCTCGGGCGTGTTGATCCGGTTCGAGGTGATCAGCGGGATCGACACCTTGCCCATCAGCTTTTTCGTTACCCAAGCAAAGGCCGCGCGCGGCACGGATGTGGCAATCGTCGGCACCCGCGCCTCGTGCCAGCCGATGCCGGTGTTGATGATCGAGGCCCCGGCCTTCTCGACCTCTCGGGCCAGTTGCACCACCTCTTCGTGGGTCGAACCGTCGGGCACCAGGTCGATCATGCTCAGCCGGTAGATGATGATGAAATCATCTCCCACCGCCGCGCGCACCCGGCGCATGATCTCGATCGGCAGGCGCATCCGGTTCTCATAGGAGCCGCCCCAGCGGTCGGTGCGCTTGTTCACGTGCTTCACAAGGAACTGGTTGATGAAATACCCTTCGGAGCCCATCACCTCGACTCCATCATACCCCGCCTCGCGCGCCCGCGCGGCGGTGGTGGCGAAATCGGCGATCTGTTTCTCGATGCCCGCCTCGTCCAGTTCCTTGGGCGAAAAAGGCGAGATCGGGCTTTTCACCGGGCTCGCACTCACGCATTCCGGGCCATAGGCATAACGCCCGGCATGGAGAATCTGCATCGCGATCCGCCCGCCCGCGTCATGCACCGCATCCGTCACCTGACGGTGGTTGGCGATGTCCTCGGCCGAATAGAGCCCCGCTGCCCCGGGGAAAACGCCGCCCTCGTTGTTCGGCGCGATACCCCCCGTCACCATCAGGCCCACGCCCCCGCGCGCCCGCGCGGCGTAATACTCTGCCACCCGGTTCCAATCGCCCCGCTCTTCCAGCCCGGTATGCATCGAGCCCATGAGAACCCGGTTCTTCAACGTGAGATGCCCGAGGTCGAGCGGCTTCAGAAGATGTGGGTATCCAGTCATGTTGGCCTCCCTTTGCGCAGGCCACATTGCAATCCGGCGGATCACCTGTCACCCCTCAACGCAGCGTCAAGCACCAGCCACCAGACCCGGAGGCCCGAAACGCCTCGCCTGACCGGTATTGCGTTGGCGGCCGCGCCGGCCGCGCCTACCGCGCGTTGTCGACAATCAATGGGGTTTCGAAATACTGGAACCGCGGCCGGCTCCCATAGGTTTTTTCGGCCATGTCGCACCATGCCGCGTCATGTGCCGCCTTCGCATCCTCGACCGACGGCCACAGATAGACCCCGCCGCCAATCCCCGCCTCGGCGTCGAAGAGATAGTATTTCCGCACCAGCTTCTCGTTGGCTTCCCAACGCGGCACCGTTCCCTGGTAAAGCGCCACCGCCTCGTCGCGCGTCATGCCCGCGGGCAGGTCGAACTGCACGATTTCGGTGATCATTCGTCATCCCTCTTCATCCTGCGGGGGCCCCGTTCCCCGTGCTACATCGTCTCAAGGCAATGCCGTCGAAATGCGCGCTTGAGCATGTCCAGCTCGGCGCGAAGGAGGTCGATTTCGGCGCGGATGTCGTCGTCCAGCGCCTCGCCCGCGAGTAGGGTGAACGACCCAAGCTTCTCATCCGCCGCCTTGTCGCGGATCAGGAATGTCTGCACCCCGTCAGCGATCGCCGTGGCGGGCACCGCCACGCGCAACACCCAGGCCCCGGCCCGATCCGGGATCACCTCGACCCCCGAAATCGGTTCCTCGTCCAGCGTCACGGTAATCTCCGGCGGCGCATCCTCTTCGCCCTCGCGCTGCAAGAGACCCTCCCAGACCCCTTCCTTCATCCGCGTCTTGGTCAGGCTCAGATCACCCATCACACCCCCTATAACTCGGCCCGCGGGCGCCGACTGAACGTCAGGTCACGCAGCGTGACCTGGTTCATCTGCGGCCCTTCGAAGATAAGATCGAGCCAAAGCTTGTCGACCCGTTTTTCGTTCAGCTTGGTATAGGCCAGGTCGAACTCGACCATGACCTCTTCAGCACCAAGCGGCAATTCACGCACGATCTGCTCGGTATTGGGCCCGTGTTTCACGTTGAGCCGGGCAAAGATCTCCAGCGGCTTTTCCATCTCGACGATCGCATCCACACGGATCAGATGCTTGCGCTTGAGTCCCTGCGCCGCCTCCTCGGGCAGATCGACCACGAGCGACAGGAACGAGCCGTCGAAATTGAACACGTCCATGCGCAGGCCGAACGGCGCAAGATCCGCCTCGCGCCGGTTGCGCAACTGGCGCAGGGTCAGTTCCGAGCGTTTGCAATCGTGAAACAGTGTCACCTCGTTGCCCAGCATGCTCTTGGTCGCGACCGACGACATCCCCGGCACGGGCAAGGGGCCACGCCAAAGTTCGGGCCGCCATGCCCAGTCGGAATCATGCGGCCTTGGAAAGGCGTGCGAGCCGATGAGCGGAAGCGCCAGCCGGCTTTCCGAGACATGGATCAGCTTGTCGAGATGCGACTTGAGCCGCCGTGCGCGCCCGCGCTGCGTCCGCAAGAGCGACAGATCGGTCGAACCGGCCTCGCGCGCGACACGTGCCCAACGCCGGACCGTTGCCTCGTGCAGCAGCTTTTTGACGATTCCGTTGCCCAATTTCACCATCTCTGCCGGGGGTCGGTTGCCTGTCGCATCCTGTCTGAAATTCCTGGAACAGTCTTACCGGAAACAGATTTAACGAAAAGGGGTCATTGAAACAAATAGTGAAACATTTCCGCGTGGCCGTTCGCGTCACTGGTCTGCGCCTATCCCCTGCGCGGTCTCGCGTTTTGACGCAACGCCCTGTGCCGCGGCCATCTATTCCGATTGGTCCCGAACGGGACTGGCTTCCAGTATGGCTTCGGCAAAGGCAATCAGCAATGTGCGCCCGTCGCGCCCGGCTGCGCCGCTGCCCTCGGGCGCATAGAGCGAAAGTGCCACGGTATGGTCGTTGATCATCATCGTCCCGCGCCAATGTCGCGGATCGCTGCCGGGCAGGGCGGCATCCCCGCCTTCGGCCAGTTGAACAAGCGATATGCCCTCTCCGTCCTCCTGTGAAATGACCCGGAGCGGCGCGACCGCTTCGGCCAGCGCCTGTGCATCCGGTGGCGCCTGTCGCGACGGCCGGCGTTGCACCTGCACCGTCATCACCACGGGCTCTTGCCATGGCTCGGTGCTGCCCAGTGCCGAACATGCCCCGATCAGGGCGAACCCGCCAGACGGGCGCGCATCCAGAGAACTCGGATCCACGCAATAGCCGGTCGGCCCGGCCACGATGACCTGCCCTCCGGCCAGCTTTGCCCGGCCGAGTGGTTCTGCTTCGGGCGCCCGGGTTGACAACGCCTCGAAAAACCCACCCCCCTGACCGCTGCCTTCGCCGAGACAGCCGCCCAGAAACAGAACCAGCCCAAGCGCAAGGCCCGGGCGCCCGATGCGCCCGGAAAAACCGGCTCTAGAGGTCCATGTAGACATGCTTCTCGGCCTTGCCACCAGGATGGGTCACCGCACCCTTGTAGGTCGCGCCAACCTGCTGGGCGAATTTCCAGATCGCGCCGCTGGCATAGATCGTCTCGCGCGGGCCTTTCCACTCGGCCTTGCGCGCCTCGAGTTCCTCGTCCGAAACGTCGACCGAAAGTTCGCCCTTGATCGCGTCGATGGTGATCATGTCACCATTCCTGAGCATCGCGATCGGCCCGCCATGGGCGGCCTCCGGCCCGACATGACCCACGCAGAACCCCCGCGTTGCCCCCGAGAACCGCCCGTCGGTGATGAGTGCGACCTTCTTGCCCATGCCCTGGCCCGAAAGCGCGGCGGTTGTGGCCAGCATCTCGCGCATGCCGGGGCCGCCTGCCGGGCCCTCGTTGCGGATGACGATCACCTCGCCCTCCTCGTAGCCGCGTGCCTTCACGGCCGCGAAGGCATCTTCCTCGCATTCGAAAACGCGGGCGGGCCCGGTAAAGACCTGGTTTTCGGGCGCGATTCCCGCGACCTTGACGATAGCCCCCTCCGGCGCGAGATTGCCCTTGAGGCCGACGACGCCACCGGTCCTGGTGAGCGGGTTCTCGATCGGGTATATCACGCGGCCATCGGCCTCGCGGTCGATCATGTCGAGTTCTTCGCCGATGCTCATGCCGCTTGCGGTCATGCAATCCTCGTGGATCAGCCCTGCCTTGCGCAATTCCTTCATCACTACCGGGATGCCGCCGGCATCGTAGAGGTCCTTGGCCACGAATTGCCCGCCGGGCTTGAGATCGACGAAATAGGGCGTGTCGCGGAAGATCTCGCAGACATCTTCGAGGAAGAAGTCGATCCCCGCCTCGTGGGCAATGGCGGGCAGGTGCAGCCCGGCATTGGTGCTTCCCCCGGTGCAGGCCACCACGCGGGCAGCGTTCTGCAAGCTCTTGAGCGTGACCACGTCGCGCGCGCGGATGTTCTTCTCAAGCAGGTTCATCACTGCACGCCCCGACGCCTCGCCATACTGGTCGCGGCTCTCGTAAGGGGCGGGCATCCCGGACGAGTTCATCAGCGCGAGGCCGATCGCTTCGGAAACACAGGCCATGGTGTTGGCGGTGAACTGTCCGCCGCAGGCCCCCGACGACGGGCAGGCCACGCGTTCGAGCATGTCCAGCGCCGCCTCGGAGAGGGTGCCGTTCTGTTGCCGCCCCACGGCCTCGAACATGTCCTGCACGGTGAGGTCGCGGTTGCGGAAATCCTCGGGAATCTCGTCGACCTGTGGCGCACGGCCCGGCAGGATCGACCCACCATAGATAAAGACCGACGGCACGTTGAGCCGCACCATCGCCATCATCATGCCGGGCAGGCTCTTGTCGCAACCCGCCAGCCCGACCAGCGCATCATAGCAATGCCCGCGCATGGTCAGTTCCACCGTGTCGGCAATCGCCTCGCGGCTCGCCAGCGACGATCGCATCCCCTCATGCCCCATCGCGATACCGTCGGTGACGGTGATGGTGGTGAATTCGCGCGGGCTGCCATGTGCCTCTTTCACGCCGCCCTTGACGGCCTGGGCCTGTCGGCTCAGCGCGATGTTGCAGGGCGCGGCCTCGTTCCAGCAGGTGGCGACACCGACCAGAGGCTGGTGAATCTCTTCCTCGCTCATGCCCATCGCGTAGTAATAGGACCGATGCGGCGCGCGCTGTGGCCCTTCGGTCACGTGACGGCTGGGCAGTTTCGATTTGTCGAACTTGGTCATGATGGGCCTCCCGGAAACATGTTGGAATCGGAATAGCCAAGCCACAGGCCCGGCACAAGGCCGGATGACCAAACCGGAGTACGGCCGGACACCGGAGTGCATCCCGGGAACTGGATGCGCCCGATGCCGGTCATGCACGACGAAAGGGCATCACCCGGCCGGACAACGCCCCGCGGCCCCCTCAAAGGCTGACCGACCCCACGCTCGCCCCGCCACAGACGTAAAGCACCTGGCCGGTCACGAACCCGCTTTCCGGGGCGCAGAAGAACAGGAACGCGTTCGACACGTCCTCGACCGTGCCCAGCCGCCGCACCGGGATACGCCCCGCCAGCTCTTCCTCGCGCTCCGATCCCTTGGGGATGATCTCCCAGAAATTGTCGGTCCGGATCGGCCCCGGCGCCACCACGTTCACGGTGATCCCGTGCGGGGCCAGCTCAAGCGCCCATGTCCGCGCCATGCCCACCATGCCCGCCTTGGTCGCCGCATAGGCGGTGCGTGTCGGCACGCCAAGCGCCGCGCGCGAGCCGTTGAACATCACCCGGCCAAAACCGCGTTCCTTCATCCCCGGCAGCACCGCCTTGAGCAGCGTCAGCGCCGACCCAAGATGAAGCTGCGCCAGCCCGGTGATGTCCTCGGGCTCGGCATCTTCCAACAGGTTGGGCCAGATCAGCCCTGCATTATGCACCAGATGCGTGACCCCGCGATCCGCCAGCCGCGCCGCCACGTCCCGCACCGCATCCGCATCGAGAAGGTCCACCGCCATCGTCTCGAACTGCTCATGGGAAAACTCGGGCGCATTGCGCGAAAGGTTGATGACCGCATAGCCCTTGTCCAGAAGACGCTGTGCCAGATCGAAGCCGATTCCCTTCGACGCCCCCGTGATGACCGCCACGCAACTCATGCTGCACTCCCCGGACTCAGTGCCAATACCCTGAGCGGGCTGCCCGTCCCGCCCCTGATCTTCAATGGCGGCGCGATCAGCACTGCGCCCGTGGGCGGCAAAAGGTCAAGGTTGCACAGGCATTGCAGCCCGTATTTGCCGGCCCCGTGCAACAGGTAATGCGCAGGGAAGGGTGGGTCGTAATGCGCGCCTTGTCCGGCATCCGTGCCCACGCATTCCGTGCCGAACCCGCGAATGTCGCGCTGCACCAACACGCGCACGGCATCCGGCACCGGCCCGGGCGAATGCGGCCCGTCATCGGCCATGTTGAGATACTCCGCGCCCGACCGCTTCGACCAGTCGGTGCGCATCAGCACCCATGACCCCGCCGGGATGCGCCCGTGCTTGGCCTCCCAGCCTTCGATGATCTGCGGCGTCAGCTCGAAATCATCGTCCTGCGCCGCGCCCTCGGAACAGTCGATCACGCAGACCGGGCCGATGAGATGCTCGGCGGGGATCTCGTCCACTGCGCCATTCGGCCAGTCGCGCCCCGACACCCAGTGGATCGGCGCGTCGAAATGCGTGCCCGTGTGCTCGTTCAGCGTAAGATTGTGCCATTTCCACGCCGGTCCGCGATGGTCATAGGCGCTCACTTCCTCCATGCGGAACCGCGCGCATTGACCGAACTCGGGCGGCAGCACGATCACCGGGAAATCGGGGTCGAGCCGGTGGGTCAGGTCCACAACCTCGACCGCGCCCCCCGCCATCGCCGCCGTCAGGCTGTCCAGAACGCTCATCCCTGTCCCCCCGTTATTTCCCGCTCGAGAATGCCCGGATCGCGGCGCCAGCGCTCCGCGATATCCTTGGCCACATCCCCGCAATAGACATCCTCGAGCCCACGTTGCAGCCCATCGACAATAGATCGCGCCAAGGCCTCCGGCGCCACCTTGGGCGGCGGCAAGGGCTGGTGCCAGTCATCATCGAGCGGCCCGGCATAGACACACATCACGCGCAAGCCGCTTGGCGCGAACTCGGCCCGCAGGGTCTGTGCCACCGAGCGCGCGGCGGCCTGGCTCGCGTTGAACGCGCCATAGGTCGGATCAGGCGACAGCGCGTGCGCCGAAAGCACCGTCACGAAGGCTGCCGAGGAATTGACCCCGTCCGCCGTGCGTGCCGCCATCCCCGGCCCGAACGCCTGCGCCAGCCGCATCAGGCCCAGCGCGTTCACTGCCATCTCGTCGCGCGCATGGGTCACGTCCTGTCCCAGGACGCCGCCCGGGCGCACATGCCGCGCGGTGTTGATCAGGATATCGACCTTGCCGCCGATCTCGCTCGCCGCTTCCTTCAGGCTCAATTGGTCGGTCACGTCGAGCGGCATCAGGCTCACCCCCTCCATGCCCTCAAGCGCCGAAACCCCGTGCGGCCGGCGCCACATCTCGGGTACACCGGCAAAGACATGCGACGCCTCGGCCGCCAGCAGCCCCTTGATCAGGGGCACCGCCGCCGGATGCGTGGCATCGCTCACCAGCACGCGGCGATATTTCGGATGCGTGCCCATCGCACGCAACACCGGATCGTCTTCCATCTCGCTGTTCCTTTCCTCGGGCAGGGCGACCATCACCCCCTGTCCCGCCCGGTCGAGCCTGAGGTCCATGCGTACGGCATCGCCCCGCGACACGCCCACCAGGTGCGCCAGGACCACCGGCCCGGCATCGAGCTTCACCGTTCCCATGCGCCACGGCTGCCGCTCGCGGAAATAGGGGTCGGGCGAGGCGCGCACCGCCGTTTCGGCCATCACCCGGCCCTCCGGCGCGCAATCGCGCCAATGCAGATCGACCGAGAGGCAGGCATGACAGGCATCGCGCGGCGGGTACTGAACCGCGCCGCACTCGGCACAATGCTGCAAGGCAAACCGCCCCGCGCCGGCCGCCACCGCCAGCCCGAGCGCCGCGCGCGAACGCATCTGTGGCGGCAGCGTCGGCACCACACTGCGCTTGCGCGGGTCTTTGCGTTTCGGGCGTTCCAATACCATCACGCGCCCTCCAATATGGCCACCGCGGAACAGACGCCGCGATCATAGTTGACCATGCCAAAGCCCGAGACCATCGCGCGGCGCGCGCCCTCGACCTGCGTCGGTCCGGCCTGATGCGTCACCTGCCGGATTGCCTCGACAATGCCGAGGTAGCCGCCCGCCGCCCCGGCCTGTCCCACCGACAATTGTCCACCGTTGGTGTTGTGCGGAAAATCCCCCGTTACGGTCAGGTCATGGCCGCGCACGAACTCCACCGCGCCCCCCTTCTCGCAAAAGCCCAGATCCTCGATCTGCATCATCGAGATCACCGGGTAATCGTCGTAACTCTGCAAGAGGTCGATATCCTCCGGCGCGCACCCAGCACTGTCATAAAGCGTGTCGATATCCACCGCCCATCCACCGCGCAACTGCACCGGGTCTTCGGGAAAGGCGTTGTGCCGCTCGATCGTCCCGGCCATCCGCGCAAAGGGCAGGCCGCGCCGCAGCGCCTCATCCTCGCGCATCACGAGAAACGCCTCGGCGCCGGCGCAGGGCATCACGCAATCGAACAGGCAGACCGGGTCGGAAATCATCCGCGCGCCCATGTAATCGTCAAGCGTCAGCGGCTTTTTCATCAGCGCATGGGGATTACGCAAGGCATTGTCGCGCTGGGCCACCGCGATGCGCCCGAAATCCTCGCGCGTGGCGCCATACTCGGCCATGTAGGCATCCATGATAAGCGCGAAATTCGCGTTTGGCCCGCCGTAACCATAGGGATAGGCCGCATCGAGCGAGAAGCGCGAGAAGGCCGACAAAAGCTGGCGGAACGAATCGATCCGGTTCATGTCGCCCGCGACACAGGCCACCACGTCCGCGTCCCCCGCCTGCACCGCCCGCGCCGCGCGCCGCGCCGCCACCACGCCCGACGCACCCCCCATCGGGATCGTGTCGAGATAGCGCAGACAAAGGCCCAGGTGCTGCGTCAGGCCAACAGGTGTATCCGGGAACAGCGTGAAGGACGAGACGGACAGCCCGTCGATATCGCCCGGCCGCATCCCCGCCGCATCGAGCGCGCCCCTGAGGCCCCGCGCGATCCACCAATGCGCCGTCTCATGGGCAAAGCGCACATAGGGCACCGTCACTGGCGAGGTCAGCACAACGCCGTCATAACCCTTGCTCATGCCGCGTTCCGCTTCTTCATGTGGCGCAGGTCCGCCGTGCCAGGCGCCCCGACCAGCCCCGCCGCCATTGCCTTCAACTCGCCGCGCTGGATCTTCTGCGTCGCGGTCAGCGGCAGCGCGTCCACGAGAGCCACGTAACCCGGCGCCTTGTAATAGGCGAGCTGCGTCAGGCACCAGCCGACGATCTCTTCGGCCAGCTCCGGCACCGGATCGTCGACCACCAGACACGCAAACACCTCGTCACCGCGCACCGCGTCCGGCACCGCCGCCACCGCCGCGCCCCGCACGCGCGGATGCCGCATCAGTACCGATTCCACCTCGACCGCCGCGATATTCTCGCCCGAGCGGCGGATCACGTTCTTCTTGCGATCGACAAAGAACATCGCGCTATCCGCCTCCTGCCGCACGATGTCGCCGGTATGAAACCAGCCCCCGGCCCAGGCTTCCGCCGTGGCTTCCGGGTTCTTGTAGTACTCGGCGAAGAAGCCCCGCTTCGGGTCATCCCCCGCGTGACGCACCAGCAACTCGCCAGGGCTCCCGCCCGTATCGCGGTTTTCGTCGTCAACAATGCGGATCTCCAGTTCCGGCCCCGGCTGACCGAGACAGCTTTCGCCCACCCGCCGGGGAAGGGTGTTGGCGCAGATGACCGCCCCGGCGCCGGTCTCGGTCATCGCCCATGCCTCGACCAGCGGAAAGCCGAACCGTTCCTCGAACGCGCCATGCAGCTTGGGATCGACCCCGGCCCCGAACCCGAACCGCACCTCGTGCGCGCGGTCGGCGTCGCTCTCGGGCAGGCCCATCAGCATCGAGGGCATGACGCCGAGGTAATGCAGGCAGGTCGCCCCGCTTTCGCGCACCGATTTCCACCATGTGCGCGGGTGAAACCGGTCCAGCGCGGTGAGGCACCCGCCCACCGCGATCATCGCCATCAGCGAATAGGCCATCGCGTTCATGTGAAAGATCGGCAAGGGCGTGATCATCCGCTCGCCGTCCTCGCTCAGCGCACAAAGCCCCCCTGCTTCGGCATACCACCGTCCCGCCATCAGGAAATACTCGTTCGGCAGAACGCAGCCCTTGGGCTGGCCCGTCGTCCCCGAGGTGTAAAGCATCGCCGCCTCGGCCCGCACACCCGCGCCCCCGGCCAGCGCCCCGCCGGCGCGTGGGGTGGGCAGGGGATCGCCCGGCGCGATGACCGGCATCACCACCCCGGCCGCGTCTGCCGCCTGTCGCAATTCCGCCACCCGGTCGGGCAGGGCCACCGCCAGAACCGGCTCGGCATGGCCCGCCATATAGGCAAGCTCCGCCGCGCGCAGGTCCGGGTTTACCGGCACGATCGACGCGCCGATCCGGTTGAGCGCAAGGAACCAAAGAAAGAACGTGGGCCGGTTTTCCAAGAGCACCATCACCCGGTGCCCCTTGCCATAGCCCGCTTCGGCCAGCCGCCCGGCCAGCGCCGCCACCTCGTCCAGCGCCGCGCCATAGCTCAGCGCACCCGCCTCGATCCCGTAAATCTCCGCCGTCTCGGGCAACACGTTCAACATGTCACGCCGCGGCCAGCGCGCGGCGCTGGCGGCAAAGGCGTCGTGAACGCTTGGGCAATCGCTCGCGATCATGGCAAAAGCTGGATATTGCCGAACGCCGCATCGCAATTGAGCAGATCAACCCGCTTGTTGGCGATCCGCAAGCGCCCATCGACCAGCTTCAATTCATGCACTGCCGTGAGCGCCAGCAGGAACTGCTCGTCCAGCCGGGTTTCCACGTAATGCATGTTGGTGTTGGTCACGAACCGGCCCGCCTCGTGATCCATCTCGTCGACAAAGGGGCGGTTGAGCACGTGATGACACCGGCTCTTGGGCTTTTGGCTGAAGGTCCGCGCGCCGGTCAGGCGCTGCACCCTGAGCCGCAGCATGAACATGTCCTCGTAGAGGAGCGAGGTCACATGCAGCGGATCCTCCTGTTTCCAGTCGAGCGGCATCCAGTAATGCCCATCCTCCAGCCACAGCTCCAGCCACTCCTCGAAGCGGCCCTCGTCGAGCATCCGGGCCTCGCCATAGACGAAATCGATCAGGTCCTCGCGCGTGATGCTCATTCCGCCGCCTCCTTGCCCTGCATGGACGCGGTCATGAACTTGACCCATGCGTTGAACTGATTGCGCATCTGCCGCTCGGTGGTGCCGTTCTCGACGCGCTCCTCGTCGAAATCCTCGTCCTCCTCGTAAAGCCGCTGCACGTTCACCCATTCGAGGCCATCGGCATGCAGCCCCTCCTGCGCGCGCTCATACATCTCGAGGTCGTCATGCCCCACGATCGAGGTGGGTGCGTTGATCATCCGGTTATACATCGCCGTCCGCGCCAGCAATTCATCCGGCGCATCGACCAGTCGATAGATGTAGCTCTCGACCAGCGTCTTGTCGGCGGCCAATGGGATGAAGACGCGCAATTGCTGGATTGGCCCCTTTATCATGATGTTGGGGAAATAGACCGTGTTGTGCCGGTTCTCGCCCAGGATCGCCTGCGCCTTCTCTGCCCCGTATTTCTCGCTCAGCGCGTCGAGATAGCCGGGGATCTCGGAGTATTTCGAATGGATCGAATGATGCACCCCCGTATGGCCATGCCCGTTGGGCCATGTGCGGATGCCCATGTTCTCGAAGAACTCGTAGGGGCTCATGAAGGGCGCGATGATCTCCATCGCTGGTGGCTTGGGGTCATCCTCGGAATAGCCCATCTCCTTCCAGATCTGCACGGCCGTCCCGGCGCTCGATTCATGCGCCACCATCGGGTGGCAGGTGTCGGTCTGGTTCTCGACCAGCATCTTCCAGTTGCACTGGTGCATGTAGCGCAGCGGTGGCCCCGCCACCTCGAGCCGCCCGGCGGGCGAGCGGTCCACCATGTTGTCGAGCGACGAGAGGCTGTCGCCGAAATATTCCTCGAAGGAAATGCCCGCGTCGGCCAGACGTGCAAAGACGAAGCCGCGGTGATTATGCACCGCGCCCACCGGTTTCATGCCGCGGCTGCCCTCGGCCTCCTCAAGCCCGGTGCCCTCGTATCCCTTCTTCAACGGGATCGCCAAAAGGCAGCCATCGGTCTTGAACGACCAAGCGTGATAGGGGCAGCGAAAGAACTTGCCGGTGTTGCCGGTCCGGTCGATCGCGATCTTGGTGCCCTTGTGCGGGCAACGGTTGTAAAGAACCTTGATCTCGTTGTCGGTGTGGCGAACCATGATCACCGGCTGATCGCCCACTTGCGTCGTGAAATAATCGCCCTTGTTGGGGGTCTGGCTGTCATGGCCCACGAACACCCATGCATTGGCGAAGAGGTGCTTCATCTCCAGCCGGTAGATCTCGGGGTCGATATAGACATCCCGATGCACCTCGCGTCCGCGCACCAGCCCGGCCACCGCCTGTGGATTGTCGGTGTAACGTCCCATGGTTTCCTCCCTTTACAGGTCCAGCACCAGCCGTGCCGATTTCGCCCGGCTGACACATATTTGCATGACCTTGCCCTCGGCCCTTTCGGCCTCCGACAGAACCACGTCGCGATGATCGGGCTCGCCCGAGATCACCTCGGTCTGGCAGATGCCGCAATCGCCGCGCTGGCAATCGTGGATCAGGTCCATCCCGCCTTCCTCCAGCACCTCGATGATGCTCCGTCCCGGCGGGATCGTGAAGACCTCGCCCGACGAGGCGATTTCCACCTCGAACGCCCGGTCGCCCCCGGCCGCCGCGCTGGCATTGTCGAAAAGCTCCACATGCACCCGCGCGCGCGGCACGCCCGCCGCCTCGGCCTTGCCTCGGGCCGCGTCGATCATGCCCCGCGGCCCGCAGATGTAAAGATGCCGCTCGCCCAGAGCACCGATCATTGCGTCAAGGTCGAGCGCGCTTTCTTCATCGTCGCAATGCACGCGCAGCGCATCTCCGAAACGATTCGCCAGGTCATCGACGAATCCCATCTCTCCCCGGATGCGCCCGGCATAATGCAATTCGAACGGCACGCCCGCCGCCTTCAATTCCGCGGCCATCGAGATCATCGGCGTGATCCCGATCCCCCCGGCGAGCAGAACCGCCGCCTCGCCCGGCGCCACCGGGAAATCGCATTTCGGCGGCGCGGCCTTGATCCTGTCGCCTTCCTTCAGCCCATGCATGAACCGCGACCCGCCGGCGCCGTCATCCTCGCGCTGCACCGCGATGCGGTAGGCGCCGTCCTCTTGGGGCGCAAACCGGATCAGCGAATAGGCCCGGTCGCCGCCATCGACATCCACCCGGATATGCGCGCCCGCCTCCCAATCCGGCAAGGCCCCGCCATCCGCCGCTTGCAGCGTGAATTCCGAAATACGCGCGGTCAACGGGCGAAGATCTGCAACGATCAGGTCAAGTTTCGTCATTCTCGCGTCTCCCTTGGCAATAAGTATGAAAATTCATATAATTTGGGTCAAGTGTTTTCTTCCCGGCCGAAAACCGGGTGTTTTCATTGACTTTTCACGTCACTCCCGGCTCAAGAAGGGACGGGCAAGGAAAGGAACCACCGGATGCAACCGCCACAAACAGCGTCCCGCGAAGATGAAACCGGGGACGAGGGATTCGTCTCGGACTACCTGCTTTACCTTCTTGCCGCCGCGTCCGAGGCCGCCAGCGCACAGTTCCATGCCCATGTGCGCAGCCACGGCCTGCGCGTGCCGGAGTGGCGGGTGCTGGCCTGGCTGCACGACCGCGACGGCGCGATGATCACCCGTCTGGCGCGGATCTCGCTGATCGAACAATCGCGCCTGACCCGAATCATCATCCAGATGGAGGAACGCGGTCTCGTGCTTCGCAAGGGCGACACGCGCGACCGCCGCCGGGTGCGGGTTCATCTTACCGAAAAAGGGCGCAGGATCGCCGAGACCCTCGTCGCTGACGCCCGCGCCCATGAAGCCGCGCTTCTTGCCCAGCTCGAAGGCGGTGACGGTGCGCGACTCAAACCCGCGCTGGCGGCGCTTCTGGCCCGGCTCGATCCGGACGAGCAAACGCGCGGCGAGTCCGGGGCCTGAGGCACAACCCAGGGGCGGCCGCCCCGTTGTCCCGGCGTCATCGTGTTCAAACATCACTTGACAGAATAACCGACCGCATGGTCGATTATTTTAAATTTCAGGTTCACAGCAAACTGATTCTGTGAATATATGAAATTGCATGTAATGGCCGCGCGTGGGGAGGAGACCCTGCCGACGGCTGTGAAACCGGGAGGACGACCAACATGAAACTGACACGCATAATGGCCAGCGCCGCATTCGCGATCTGTGCCGCAACCGCCAGCCAGGCCCAGGAGAATATGGTGATCTCGAGCTGGCTGCCACCCGCGCACCCGATCAATGTCGACATGCTCGAAGGGCTTGTCGACATGATGGAAGAGGCCACCGACGGGCAGATCACCGGCGAGGTCAAGATGGGCCTCGCGCCCCCGCCCGCGCAGATGGACCTTGTCATGGACGGCGCCGCCGACATGACCATCATCTTCCACGGCTATCAGCCGGGCCGGTTCGTCGCGACCAAGCTCATCGAGCTGCCCGGTTACGAGGGCAGCGCCGAGGCCGCGTCCGTGGCCTATTGGCGCGTCCACGAAGAGCACCTCGCGGCACTCGACGAGCATCGCGGCGTGAAACTCATCGGCCTTTCGACCCATGGACCGGGGCAGATCCACTCGAACCAGCCCGTGAACACGCTGGCCGATCTCGATGGTCTCAAGACCCGCCTCGGTGGCGGCGTTTCGGCCGATGTCGGCGCCGAGCTCGGCCTTGTCGGCATCCAGGTGCCCGCACCCAAGGTCTATGAAACCCTCGACAGCGGCTCCGCCGATGGCGTTGCGATGAACATGGGCGAACGGATCAGCTTCAAGCTGAACGAAGTGGCCAAGAACGTCTATGAAATGCCCGGCGGTTTCTACCGTGGCTCCTTTGCCGTTCTGATGAGCCAGGAGAAGTTCGACAGCCTGCCCGAGGACGTGCAAAAGGTGCTTGACGAAAAGGTCTTTGGCGAACCCTTCAGCCGCATGATGGGCGCTGCATGGGATGCGTCCGACGTGCGTGCCCGTGCCGCCACCGAAGAGGCCGAGGACAACGTGATCGTTCTCGCTTCCGAGGAAGATCAGGCCACCTTTGCCGAAATGGCCGCCAAGGTGCGTGAAAAGATCCTCGGCGAAATTGCCGATACCGGCATCGACGCGCAGGCCGCTTACGAGATGGTCAAGGCCGAGATGGCCAAGGAAGGCAACTGAGCCAACCCAAACCGGACGGGGCCGCGCAAAGCGCGGCCCCGTTCCCGATCCGGTGGTCCCCCATGCCCATTCTGAAACGCCTGGTCCAGCTTTCCGTCGCCGTGCCGATGACGGTCGCCGCAATCGCCCTTTTCGGGCTGATGGTGATGACCTTTACCGACGTGGTCATGCGCTCGACCTTCAACGCGCCGATCGAGGCCGCGACCGAACTGACCCGCATCGCCATTGCGGTGATCGTCTTTTCCGCCCTGCCACTCCTTTCGGCCCGCGGTCAGCATATCGCGGTCGACCTGCTCGACCCGATCTTCGTCCGGCTGCACATGAAGCGCCTGCTTGACGGGGTGGTCACGGTTCTCTGTGGGGCGATGCTCTATTATCCGGCCACCCGCGTCATTGTCCTTGCCGAACGGTCGCGCTCCTATGGCGACCAGACCGAGTATCTGAACATCCCGACATTCTATCTGGGCTGGTTCATCGCGATCATGACCTTCGCCACCGGCCTCGTGATGGTGCTGCGCGGTCTGATCCTCCTTTTCGCACCGAACAAACTGGGACTGATCCGCAATGACTGAAGCCCTGATCGGATTTGGCGTGGTTCTCGCGCTTGTCCTGCTGCGCATGCCGATTGCCTTTGCAATGGGGCTTGTCGGCCTCGTCGGCTACTGGATGGAGACAAGCTGGCGCGGGGCGATCTCGATGGTGTCGCGGCTGATCATCGACACCAGCCAGGACTACGGGCTTTCGGTGGTGCCGCTCTTCATCCTGATGGGGCTTTTTGTCAACAAGGGCGGCATCAGCCGCGAGCTCTACGCGGTCTCCAACGCCTTTCTGGGCCATATGCGCGGCGGGTTGGCCATGGCAACCATCGTCGCCTGTGGCGGTTTTGCCGCGATCTCGGGCTCGTCGCTGGCCACCGCGGCCACCATGTCCAAGGTCGCCATGCCCGAGATGCGGAAATTCGGCTATGCCGACAGCCTCTCGACCGCCTCGATCGCCGCGGGCGGCACGCTGGGCATCCTGATCCCGCCCTCGGTGATCCTGGTGATCTATGGCATCCTCACCGAAACCTCGATCGGCAAGCTCTTCATCGCGGGTATCATCCCGGGTGCGCTGGGCATTCTCTTCTACCTCGTTGCGGTGCGCATCACCGTCGCGCGCGATCCCAAGGCCGGCCCCGCCGGCATCCGGACCGACTGGGCCGGGCGGATGCGTGCATTGCGCGGTGTCTGGGCGGTGCTGCTGCTTTTCGGTCTCGTTATCGGTGGCCTCTACGGCATCCTCGATTTCTGGCCCATCCAGCTGACTTTCTCGCCGACCGAGGCCGCGGGCATGGGCGCCATGGGCGCCTTCCTGATCGCGCTGGCGCGGGGTAGCCTGTCGTTCTCCGACATCCGCGAAGTGCTGAGCGAAACCACCATGACCACCGCCTCGCTTTTCGCGGTGCTGATCGGGGCGTGGATCTTTTCCAACTTCGTCAACATTGCCGGCCTGCCCGAGTCGCTGCGCACCATGGTCTCCGAACTGGGCCTCTCGCCATGGATGGTGATGGCGGTGATCCTGCTGATCTACATCTTGCTGGGCACCGTGTTCGAAAGCCTCTCGATGCTGCTCCTGACCGTGCCGATCTTCTTTCCGCTCGTCACCGGTCTCGGCTTCGATCCGGTCTGGTTCGGCATCGTCGTGGTCGTCGTCACCGAGATCAGCCTGATCACACCGCCCGTGGGTCTCAATGTCTTCGTCCTCAAGGGCGTGGTCGGCGATGTCACGACCGGTACGATCTTTCGCGGCGTGACACCGTTCTGGGCGATGGACATCGTGCGCCTCGCGCTCCTTCTGGCGGTTCCGGGGCTGGTGCTCTACCTGCCCTCGATGATGTAGCCGCCCCCGCGTCACGATTGACAATACCCGCCGCCTTGCCCGACCCTGATCCCGAGGGAGGACGATTGCATGACACCGGGTCACAGGCTTTTCACATCCGACGACATCCGTCCGCTGGCGGAACGCTCCGACCTCTGGGGCGCATGGCTCGTGCTCCACTGCTGGGGCGTGATCGCGGCGGCAATGGCGCTTTTCCTGCTGTGGCCCAACCCGCTCACTCTGCTTCTCGCGGTGATGATCATCGGCTCACGCCAGCTCGGCCTTGCCATCCTGATGCACGAGGCCGCGCATAACGCGCTGTTCAAGAGCCGCAGGCTCAACGAGCTTGTGGGCGACTGGCTCTGTGGACGCCCGATCCTGGCCGACCTCGCCGCCTATCGCCGCTACCATCTCAAGCACCACCGCCACACCCAGACCGACCAGGACCCCGACCTCGTGCTCTCGGCCCCGTTCCCGACCACGAAATCCTCGCTTCGGCGCAAGATCATCCGCGACCTGACCGGCCGCACCGGGATCAAGCTGCGCGCACAACAGATCGCATTCGCCTTCAAGACCGCCTTCGACCCCGACATCGAACCCGATGCCGACGGGCTCTCGCAGGCTTTCGCGGGGCCGTCGGTCGGCAGATCCCTCTTGGCCAATGCCGCGCTGCTTGTCCTGTTCACCGTGATCGGCGCATGGTGGTGGTATCCGGTCTTCTGGCTGCTGCCGCTGCTCACATGGTATCAGCTCGTCGTGCGGATCAGGAACATCGCCGAACATGGTGCCGTCGAACGCACGACTGACCCGATGCGCAACACCCGCACCACGCTGGCCGGGCCGCTGATGCGGGCCTTCGTTGCACCCTACTGGGTGAACTACCATCTCGAACATCACCTCGTGATGCACATGCCCTCCCGCAACCTGCCGCGGCTGCATGACATGCTGATCGCGCGCGGGGCAGGGGAACGGATGCAGATCGGCCGCTCCTATGCCGACGTGCTGCGCCTGGCCGCGTCCCGGCCCGACCACCCGGTCTGAAATTTCTGGCGGCGTCATCCGCTTCGCGGTATTGCTTGTTGTCATGCGCGATGCCTACGCCCCACACAAGAACCTGACCGACCCGGCCCGCCCCTCGGCCGAACTCTGGCGACTGGCGCTGGGCGTCGCCATCATGGTGGCGTGTTACTACGCGCTCGGATTCACCTATTTCAACTTGCTGGGCAAACTGGTCGGGCCGGGGGACTGGTCCGACTTCGCCCGCGAAATCAGCCAGGGATCGACCCCGCGCGGCATGATCGCGCTCCTGGGCTCGTTCGGGGTGATCGTCATCGCCCTTGCACTGGTGCTGCGCACCCTGCACCGGCGTGGCCTCTTCACGCTGATCGGTCCCGTGCGCCGTGCGGCCAGCGATTTTTTCCGCACCACGGTCGCGCTTTCGGCGCTGGGATTCCTGCTCTGGCTCCTGCCCGAACCCGATGCGATGAGCGCCACGCCGAACCTGCCCATCCTGCGCTGGCTCGCCCTTCTGCCGATGACCCTTCCCCTGCTCTTTCTCCAGATCAGCGCCGAGGAACTGGCCTTTCGCGGCTACCTGCAAAGCCAGCTTGCCGCGCGCCTGCCGCATCCTGCGGTCTGGCTCGTTGTGCCGTCGGTGCTCTTCGGGATGCTGCACTACGATCCGGCGACCCAGGGGGATAACGCCCCCTGGTTCGTCCTTGTCGGGGCGCTTTTCGGGCTCGCCGCGGCCGATCTCACTGCGCGCTCGGGCACGCTCGGTCCTGCGCTGGCGCTGCATTTCGTGATCAATTTCAACGCGATCCTGATCGCCGCTCCGCAGGGCACGCTCAACGGTCTGGCGCTCGGTCACTATCCTTTCGCGCTCGATGAAACCGCCGCGCTTGCAACCTGGCTGCCCTATGACCTGCTGGCGCTGCTCTGTTCGTGGCTGACTGCGCGACTCGCGCTCGCGCGATGAACCGCCGCGCGATGCGCCCCTCGGCCTATGCCGCGCATCGGGGCTTCGTCGCGCCGGCGCTCGGAACGCCCGGCCTGCGCCCGGTGATCCTCGGATTCATCATCGTCGAAAGCCTCTACGAACTGGCCCAGCGCGCCTTTGGTGCCGCGCTTGAACGGCTCGCCCCCGGTTTCGCGCAAACCGTGTTCGACGGCACCACGCCGGCGGGGATGCTGACCAGCCTCGCCTCGTTCCTGCTGCTCGCGGTGATCCTGCAGGTGGTGCTGCGGATCGTGCATGGTCGCGCCCTGCCGAGCCTCGTTGGCCCGCCCGCCCGCGCCTTTTCCCAGTTCCGCGCGACGCTCCTTCCGCTTGTCCTGCTGCTCTTCGTGGTCGAGATCGCGCCACCATGGTGGAGCACGGACGCGTTGGCCCATATCCGCCCGCCGCTCGCATGGCTCGTCATGCTGGCCCCGGCGCTGGCCGCGCTGTTGATCCAGACCGGGGCGGAGGAGCTCTTTTATCGTGGCTACCTGCAACAGCAGGTTGCGGCATGGGATGCGCGGCCATGGGTCTGGCTGACCCTGCCCAACCTCGCCTTTGCCTTCGCCCACTGGAATGCCCATGCACCGCTGGGAATCAATGCCCAATACGTCGTCTGGGCCTTTGCCTTCGGGCTCGCCGCCTCGGACCTCACGGCGCGGGCGGGATCGCTTGGCCCGGCGCTGGCGCTGCACCTCGCGAACAACGCCTATGCCTTCCTGCTCTACGGCGAATTGCATGGCCGCGACTCCGGCTTGGCGCTGTTTCTCTTCGACGCCGATGGCGCCCGGTCATTCCAGCCCGCCAGCCTTGTCGCCGAACTGGCCCTTGTCGGCCTCATGTGGCTCGCGGCGCGCGTCGCTCTCAGGCGCTGATTGCATTTCCCTGCCGGTGCAATTATCTCAGCCCACAGCACAGCGCATGACCTGGCGGCAAGCAACAAGGGCACCTCGCGATGAACTGGATCACCAACTATGTCCGGCCCCGGATCAACTCGATCTTCTCGCGCCGCGACACGCCCGAGAATCTCTGGTCGAAATGCGACAATTGCGGCAACATGCTCTTCCACCGAGAGTTGCGTGAGAATCTCAACGTCTGCACCTCTTGCGGTCATCACATGGCGATCACGCCACGCGAACGCTTTTCCGCGCTGTTCGACGGCGGCCTGTTTTCCGAGATCAACGTTCCGGCCCCGCTCGAAGACCCGCTCAGGTTCCGTGACCAGAAACGCTATCCAGACCGGATGCGCGCCGCCCAGAAAGCCACCGGCGAGAAAGAGGCGATGCTCGTCGCCGAGGGCGAGATGGGGCGCACGCCCATTGTTGCCGCGGCGCAGGATTTCTCGTTCATGGGCGGCTCGATGGGGATGTATGTCGGGAACGCCATCATCGCCGCCGCCGAGCGCGCTGTGGCGCTCAAGCGCCCGCTGATCCTCTTCTCTGCCGCCGGCGGCGCGCGGATGCAAGAGGGGATACTCAGCCTCATGCAGATGCCCCGCACCACCGTCGCCGTGCAGATGCTCAAGGAGGCGGGCCTGCCCTATATCGTCGTGCTCACCCATCCCACCACCGGCGGGGTGACGGCCTCCTATGCCATGCTGGGCGATGTCCATATCGCCGAGCCCAATGCGCTGATCTGCTTTGCGGGGCCGCGCGTGATCGAACAGACCCTGGGCGAGAAACTGCCCGAGGGCTTCCAGCGCGCCGAGTATCTCCTCGATCACGGGATGCTCGACCGCGTCACCCCCCGGACCGAACTGCGCGGCGAGTTGATCACCATCACCCGAATGCTCATGGGCCTGAACCCGGCCGTTGCGGGCGACCTGCCCCCGCCGGGCGACACCACCGAGGCCTCCCCCCCCGAAACACTCAACGCGCCACCCGCCGAGAAATCCGCGAAATGACGGCCCATTCCGACGTCATCCTCGACCGGATGATGGCGCTGCACCCCAAGATCATCGACCTCACGCTCGACCGTGTCTGGCGCCTGCTCGACGCGCTGGGCAACCCGCAAGACGACCTGCCCCCGGTGATCCATATCGCCGGCACCAACGGCAAGGGCTCGACCCTCGCCATGATCCGCGCCGGGATCGAGGGCGCGGGCATGCGCGCCCATGCCTATACCTCGCCCCATCTCGCGCGGTTTCACGAACGCATCCGCCTTGCCGGAGAGCTGATCACCGAGGATCACCTCTCCGCGGTGCTCGACGAGTGCTATGCCGCCAACAATGGCGAAACCATCACCTATTTCGAGATCACGACCTGCGCGGCCTTTCTGGCCATGGCGCGCACGCCCGCCGATTACACCCTGCTCGAAACGGGTCTCGGCGGCCGCCTCGACGCGACCAACGTGATCGACCGACCGGCTCTCACCATGATCACGCCGGTTTCCTACGATCATCCGCAATTCCTTGGCGATACAATCGCACAGATCGCAGGCGAAAAGGCGGGCATCCTCAAACCCGGCGTGGCCTGCGTCGTCTCGCGCCAACACCCCGACGCGATGGCGGTGATCGAGACCCGCGCCGAGGCCGTCGGCGCGCCGCTCCTGGTGCAGGGCCGCGACTGGGACGCATGGGAGGAACGCGGACGCCTCGTCTTTCAGGACATGCGCGGGCTCCTGGACCTGCCACCGCCCATCCTGATCGGCGCGCACCAGGTCCAGAACGCCGGCGCCGCGCTCATGGCCCTGCGCCACCTCGGACTGGGCGAGAAAGCAGCCGAGGCCGTCCCGCGCGACGCCACATGGCCCGCCCGGATGCAGCGCCTGCGTTCGGGGCCATTGCTCGACAAGGCGCCCGGGGCCGAATTCTGGCTCGATGGCGGTCACAACGCCGCCTGCGCCGAGACCCTGGCCGAAAGCCTGACCCGGCTGCCCGCGTGCGACACCCACCTGGTCTGCGGCATGATGAACACCAAGGATGTCGCGGGCTACATGGCGCCGCTCAAACCCCATGCCGCCAGCCTCACCGCCGTCTCGATTCCGGGCGAGACCAATACCTTGCCCGCCGCCGACACCGCCCGTGCCGCCGCCGCCGCGGGCATCCCCGCCAGCACCGCCGACACCGTGGCCGAGGCCGTGCACGCCATCATCGCCCACAGTCCGGACGCCCGTATCCTGATCTGCGGCTCGCTCTACCTTGCGGGTGGCGTTCTGCGCGATCACGGCTGACGCGGTTCCCTCCGCACCGTGCAAAACGATTCGACGGAAACGAATCACTTTATGTTGACTGATTCGCCGTGATTCGCCTATATCTGGAGCCAAGCATCAGATACGGGCATCGGAATACGCAGGCAGGGAATGATCGAGGGGCCGGTTCAACGGCCCCCTTTCATGTGTCTCATTCCATTTTCTGATCTCGATCATGGTCCTCGCGCCCGATAAATGCTCAGTTTGACAGCGTTCATCCCATAGACACGTCTTGTCAGATTGAAAGCGATACGACCATGACATCCGAAAACGAAAACCATATCACGGTTATCAAAGTCCCCGAGGCGGTCGGCGTCTTCGACAGTTTCGAAGCGCTGCAGGCCGCCTTCTACGATCTTCGCCTTGTCGGCTTTCCCCTTCAGGACATCAGCCTTCTCGGCGGTCAGGAAGCCATGAAGGAGAAGTTCGGCGATGCCTTTTGGCATTCAGAGGAACTCGCGGACGACCCAAGCGCCCCGCGCGCGGCCTTCGTCTCGGAAGAGGCGATCGGCGAGCTTGAAGGCGGGATCATCGGCGGCTTTCTTTTCCTTGGGTCCTATGTCGCGATGGCGGCAATGCTGACCCCGGCCAGCACCCTTGCCGCGTCCATCGCTGCCATCGCAATCGGCGGCGCCCCGGCCACGGCGATCGGGACCCTGCTGGCCCGCCGCGTCGGCAAGCATCACCGGGACTATTATCAAAGCCAGATCGAACACGGTGGCATCCTTTTGTGGGTCCGCGTCGAGAACAAGGAAAAGGAAGATCTCGCCGTGAAGATCCTCGAGGGCCATTCCGGTCGCGACGTGCATGTCCACGACTGGAGCAATTGAACCCACGCATCGGTTGGGCCGTCACGCGGCGGTCCAATCCTCGCTTTGCATCTCGCGCAGCCGGCTCGCGGTGCGCTCGAACTCGAAACTGCCCGTCCCCTCGACATAAAGCATCTCGGGCTCGTCCGCCGCACTCGCAATGAGCCGCACACCGGCCTCGTAGAGCGCGTCGATCAGGGTAACGAAGCGTTTGGCCTCGTTGAAATTGCCACGCCCCAGCCGCGGGATCTCCTCGAGGATCAGAACCTTGACCTCTTCGGCCAGCGCCAGGTAATCGGCGGGGCCCAGCGCCCGCCCGCACAGATCGTGGAAATTCACCCGCGCGATCCCGTTGTGAAAGCGTGGCACTTCGACCTCGCGCCCGTTCACCTGCAGGATCAGCGGCTCGCTGCGCCCGCCGGTGAAATCCTGCCATATCTCTTCGATCGCCCGGCGTGCCGCCGCGTCGGCCGGAGTGAAATAGGTGGGCTGGCCCTGCAAACGGTCCTGCCGGTAATCCGTCGGGCTGGCCAGTTCGCACACCTCCATGTTCTCCTTGAGGAAATCTATGAACGGCAGGAAAAGCTGCCGGTTCAGCCCGTCCTTGTAAAGGTCGTCCGGCACCCGGTTCGAGGTCGTGACCACCGCAACCCCGGCCCCGATCAACGCCTCGAAGAGCCGGCCCACGATCATCGCATCGGTGATGTCGGTGATCTGCATCTCGTCGAAGGCCAGGCAGCGCACCGAATCGATGACCGACTGCGCCGCGGGCTTCAGCGCGTCCTCGACACCCTGCTGGCGCGCCTCGTGCATCGCCGCGTGTATCTCCTGCATGAAGGCATGGAAATGCACCCGCCGCGCCGGGATATCGTCCAGGCAATCGACAAAGAGATCCATCAGCATCGACTTGCCGCGCCCGACCCCGCCCCACATGTAAAGCCCGCGGATCGGCTCCGGCTTGGGGCGCCCGAACCAGCCGGTCCTGACCGGTTTGGCCAGCGCCGCGCGCACCCGCTCGAGCGACGGCAATACCGCTTCCTGCGCCGGGTCGGGCCTGATCTGGCCTTGCGCCACCTTTGCCTGGTATTCGCTTGTCACATCGCGCGTCATGCGCCACGTCTAACCCGGCTTTTCACCAAGGTATAGGCCCCGGAATGCTGCGCTCCACCGCATATGCGGCGCCTGTCTTCCTGGTGGTGCAATGAGTATTTTCACCAAGAAAGAGCACCAGGCGCATGCCGATCCTCCCGGTCTCTTTCCTGGGAGAAATACTCATGTCGCGGCCTTGTGCGTGCGCAGGCGGTCGGGCAGGGGGCCGTTGCGTTAACCTCTCTGGCGGCCCGAGGACACGCCCGCGCAGGTCATACGCCTGGCAGCCGGGCAGCAGCCGGGAATCACCCCCCCCTTTTTCGGCCTGGCAGCGGTGTTAACCGTTCACGTTAGCGGCCGAATTGACGCCATCCCCGGAACGGCTAAAGTCACGCCGCGATCAGGAGAGTCTCGATGCCCAAATCCGCCCCCCTGATGACCCCCGTCCTTATGGCGGGATGTGTCATCATATTGATTTCATTCGCCATTCGGGCGAGTTTCGGCGTCTTTCAAATTCCCATCGCCGAAGAATTCGGCTGGGCGCGGGCCGAGTTTTCCATGGCCATCGCCCTCCAGAACCTGTTCTGGGGCATCGGTCAGCCCATTTTCGGCGCCATTGCCGAAAAGATCGGCGACCGCAAGGCCATCATCCTCGGCGCCCTCACCTATGCTTTGGGCCTTGTTCTGAGCGCTTTCGCGGTTTCGCCGACTGCCCATCAACTCTATGAAATCCTTGTCGGATTCGGCATCGCGGGTACCGGGTTCGGGGTCATCCTCGCGGTGGTGGGACGGGCCAGTTCCGATGCCAACCGCTCGATGTCGCTCGCGATTGCCACCGCTGCGGGATCGGCCGGGCAGGTGATCGGTGCCCCCACCGCCGAATGGCTTTTGACCTGGTTTCCGTGGCAAAGCGTTTTCCTGATCTTCGCCGCCACGATCCTCGCCGCCCTCATGGTCCTGCCGATGATGCGCGCGCCCCAACCCGCGAGCCGCGCCGAGTTGCAGGAGAGCATGGGGCAGATCCTTGGAAAGGCGTTCCGCGACCCGTCCTATACCCTTATTTTCCTGGGCTTTTTCTCCTGCGGCTATCAGCTCGCCTTCGTCACCGCGCATTTCCCCGCCTTCGTGACCGAGATGTGCGGCCCGATCACCTCGGGCGGTATCCTGCACAACATGGGCATCACCACGACCTCGCGGCTGGGTGCCGCGGCCATCGCGCTTATCGGCCTGGCCAATATCGCAGGCACGCTCGTCGCTGGCTGGTTGGGCAACCGCTACTCGAAAAAATACCTTCTGGCAGGGATTTACACCGGCCGCACCCTCATTGCCGCCGCCTTCATCCTGACGCCGATGACCCCCGCCACGGTGCTGCTGTTCTCGGTCACGATGGGCGCGCTCTGGCTCGCGACGGTGCCGCTCACCTCAGGTCTCATCGCCCATCTTTACGGTTTGCGCTACATGGGCACTCTGTACGGCATCGTCTTCTTTTCGCACCAGCTGGGCAGTTTCTTGGGCGTCTGGCTGGGTGGACGGATGTATGACCTTTACGGCAGCTACACCGCCGTCTGGTGGGTCGGCGTCGGCGTCGGCGCGTTCTCGGCCATCGTCCATCTCCCGGTCAAGGAGCGCCGCCTCGTCCCCGCGTAACCTGGCAAAACGCGGCGCCGGGTGTCACCCCGCCCGCCATGCATCAAGTATATAGCGGCTCGTCATCAGGTCGAGATGCGCACCGCCGCCATTCTTGAAGAGCGTGATCTCGTCCTCCGAGTTGCGGGTGAATTTCTCCATCTCATAATAATCGGCCACGAGGTCCGCGCGCCGGACCGCACCAGATTCCAGGGGGATCCTGATCTCGCCGATATGGCCGACCGTGGTGTCGAAACTGTCCACGAAGACCCGCGCGCGTTGGAGCGCGGCATCGTCCACCTCGCGCATGTCGGGGCGATAGGCGCCGATGAGGTCGATATGCTGACCGGGGCGGAACCACTCACCGCGAAGCAGGGGGTCTGTCGACATCGTGGCCGATGTGACGATATCGGCCTCGGCAACCGCAGCCTCCAGATCGTCGGCCACCCGCATCCCGGGATACTCGGCGGCCATCTTCTCGGCATTTTCCCGGGTGCGGTTCCAGACGGTGAATTCGGCCCCGGGAAAGCCCGCGCCATAGGCTTCGCGCAGTGACCGGCCCACCGTGCCTGCCCCCACGATAAGCACCTTTCGGCTGTCCTTGCGCGCCAGTTTCATCGCGGCGAGAAGGCTGTCGCCCGCGGTCTTCCACTTGGTCACGAGGTGGAAATCCACGATCGCCTCGAATCGCCCGTCGGCATCGTCGTAAAGGTTCACCGCGCCGCCGATCATCGGCTTGCCCTTGACCGGATTGCCCGGAAAGATCGTGGCGCTTTTCACTGCGATCCCCATCCCGTCGATCCATGCTGCCCGGCTCAAAAGCGTGTCCGGATCACGATAGAGAAACGTATCCCCGATCTCGGCCTTGGGCCGCTTGTGCCCCCCCTCGAAGGCCCGGGTCAGCCCCACCCAATCGAGCAGTTTCTCGCCCTCAACAAAAGGGATCATCGTCACGTCCATCGGCTCGCTCCCATTCCTGTTTCATCCAGACTAACGACCGGCACCGTGAGGTCAAACCCCTGCTCAGCGGCGGTATTTCGGCCCCTTGGTGGCCATGTCATCGTCGGATTCGGCCTCGCGCCACAGCAGGAACAGGCCCGAGCCCACGATCATCGCGATCCCCAGCCACGCGCTTGGTGCGGGCCATTCGCCAAAGATCGTCAGACCCCAGATCACCGCCATCGGCATGGCCACGTATTCGAACGGCGCGACAAAGGCCGCCTCGCTCATCCGGTAGGCCTGGGAGATGAAATAGCCGCCCGCCACGCTGGTCAGGCCAATTACCGTCAAGATCGCGTAATCCTCCACCGCAGGCACGCCCCAGGCGCGGGTGAGGAACTCCAGCGAGGGGTCGGCACTTCCCGCAAACCGCCCGTCACCGATGGCCAGGCCGAACGCCGCGCTGGTCACGATGAAGGTGAACTGGATATAGAATGCCATCGTCGCCGCGCTCTCGGTCGCGCCGATCTTGCGGGTCAGCGTGTGCAGCGTGGCATAAAGGATCGCCGCGAGAATCGGCAGGAGCGAAGCCAGTTGAAACGCCGAAGTGCCGGGCTTGACGATCACCATCACCCCCGCGAAGCCAAGGAAAACCGCCGTCCAGCGGCGCGGCCCCACATGCTCGCCCAGGAAGATCACCGAGAACACCGTGATGACCAGCGGCGAAATGAAGAAGATCGCCACCGCATCGGCAATCGGCAAGGCCGCCAGCCCAAGGAAAAACGACATGTTGGCCAGAACCACGCAAAACCCGCGGATGAGGTGAATACCCGGGCGCCTGGTCTTCATCACCCGCCAGCCCCCGCTCAGCGGCATGATCACAAGCAGGAACACCACCGTCCCGATCAGCGACCGGATCAACACCACCTGGTGCAGCGCGTAGTCGCCCGACAGGAACTTGATTCCCACATCGTTGACCGAAAAGCACATCACAGCAAAGGCCGCGCAAAGCGCACCGATCAGGTTGCCCCGTTTCATCGCAGCGGTTGCCATGGATTCCCTCTCGCGGTCAGCCCCGCGACAATGCCCGCAGGGTCGTTTCCAACGCGTCGAGAAAACGCGACCTGTCGGTCTTTGTAAACCCTTTGCCGCCGCCCTGGCGAAACGGATCCGCGGCGCGCAGATCGCTCATCAGGTCGCGCATCGCCAGCGCCTCGCGCACATTGGCCTGGGTCAGCCGCTCGCCATTGTGCTTGAGCACCACGGCCCCCGCCTCGACGCATTTCGCGGCCAGGGGAATGTCGCCGGTGATCACCACGTCGCCCGGCCCGGCGCGCTCGGCGATCCAAATATCGGCAATATCCGGTCCCTCGGGCACGATCACTGTTTCGACCAGCGGGTTCTGCGACGGCCGCAAGCCGCCGTTCGACACGATGAACATGCGCAGCCCGTGACGGGTTGCCACCTTCTCTACCTCGGCCTTGACCGGGCAGGCATCGGCATCGACATAGATCACGCGCCCTTGCCCGCCTTGTTCTTCTTCACCTTGTATTCCTCAGGGATAGGCATCCGGTTGAACGCGTCGAGCCCGGCGATCTTGTAGGCTTCGGCGAGGGTCGGATAGTTGAACGTGTTCTGCACGAAATAATCCACCGTGCCCTTGAGGTTGAGAACTGCCTGCGCAATGTGGATCAACTCGGTTGCGCCTTCGCCCACGATCTGCACTCCCAGAACCCGCCGGGTTTTCAGGGAGAACAGCATCTTGAGCATACCGTGTTCCAGCCCCATGATATGGCCGCGGCTGGTCTCGCGAAACCGCGCGATGCCGACCTCGTAGGGAATGCCCCGCTCCTGCATCTCTTCTTCCGACATGCCGCAGGTCGAGATTTCCGGAACCGAGTAGATGCCATAGGGGAACCACGGGCTTTCGGGTAGCGTCGGCGTATCGAGCGCATGGCACGCCGCCACCCGTCCCTGCTGAAGCGAGGTCGAGGCAAGGCTGGGATGCCCGATCACGTCCCCCGCGGCATAGATATGCGGCACGGCGGTCTGATAGGTCTTGCGATCCACTTCGAGCCGCCCGCGATGGTCGGTCTCAACCCCCACCGCGTCGAGGCCAAGCCGGTTCGTCGCCCCCATCCGCCCGGCCGCGAAGAGAAGCATTTCGGCGCGCACGTGGCGCCCGTTTTCAAGCGTGACCTCGACATGCTCGTCTGCATCCTCGATCGTTCCGATCGGCGATCCAAGCCGCAGATCGACCCCGTTCTCGCGGATCTGGTGGGTGAAATCCTCGATCAGCCGCTTGTCGATGAAATCGAGGAACGTGTCGCGCGGCTCGATCAGGGTCACGCGCACGTCGAGGGCTGCGAACATCGTGGCATATTCCACCCCGATCACCCCGGCCCCCACGACGACAAGGCTGCGCGGGATCTTGGCCAGCTCGAGAAACTCGTCGCTGTCGAGCACGCTGTGCCCGTTGAACGGCACGTTCTCGGGCCGAAAGGTCCTGGTGCCGGTCGCGATCAGGAACTTGTCGGCCGTCAGCCGCCGCACCTCGCCCGCCTCGGTCGCGACTTCGATTTCATGCGCGCCGACGAACCGTGCGAACCCGTTGAGCACATCGACATGGTTGCGGTTGAACTGGTGCTCCAGCACATCCACCTCGTGATCGAGCGTCATGTGCAGCCGCGCCTTGAGATCGCCCGCCCCGATATCCTCCTTGACGCGATAGGATCGCCCGTAAAAGCTCCGTTCGCGCCAGCCCGACAGGTTCAGAACCGTCTCGCGCAGGGTTTTCGACGGGATCGTGCCGGTATGCACCGACACGCCGCCCAGGCGGTCCTTTCGATCGACGACCAGCACCCGGCGTTTCAGTTTTCCGGCCTGTATGGCCGCCGCACGGCCCGCCGGACCCGAACCGATGATGATCAGGTCATAATCGCGCATCTCACCTCGCATAGAGAGACTCGGCGTGAAATGTCACGTGATCCTCCATGAAGGAAGAGACGAAGAAATAGCTGTGATCATATCCTGGTTGCAACCGCATCACCGCCTGCTGGCGCCGCTCGGCCACCGCCTGCGCGAAGGCTTCGGGCTTGAGAAGGTCGATGAACTGGTCATCCGTGCCGGTGTCGATCAGCATCGGCCCGTCGAAACCATGTTCGCGCATCATCAGCGTCGCGTCGTGACGCCGCCAATTGCCCTCGTCCTCGCCCAGATAGGCGCTGAGTTGCTTGCGGCCCCAGTCGCTGGCCGTGGGATGCACAATCGGCGCGAAACCCGACACCGAGCGGAACCGCCCCGGCAGACCCATCGCCAGCGTGAGCGCGCCATGCCCGCCCATCGAATGGCCGGTGATCGCCTGCCGCTCCATGTCGAGCGCGAAATTGTCGCCCAGAAGCTGCGGCAATTCCTCGGCCACGTAATCCCACATCCGGTAATGCGGTGCCCACGGGCTTTCGGTCGCGTTCACGTAGAACCCCGCCCCCATGCCGAGGTCGTAGCTTTCGTCATCGGCCACCCCCTCGCCCCGCGGACTGGTGTCGGGAAAGACCAGCGCGATGCCCTGCTCGGCGGCCCATCCCTGCGCCCCGGCCTTGACCATCGCGTTCTCGTGGGTGCAGGTCAGGCCCGAAAGATACCACAATACCGGCACCGGGCCGTCCTGTGCCTCCTCCGGCAGGAAAAGGCCAAAGGTCATCGGGCAACCACAGGCCTCGGACCCGTGGGTATAGACCCCTTGCGTGCCGCCAAAGCACCTGTTTTCCGATATCGTTTCCATCTTGCTCTCCCGTCCTGTTCAGGCTCGCGTCCGGCCGGGGGCCGGGCTCACCTATCCATGAATGTCGCTATTTCTGACAGCTGCTTTTTCATCAGCGCCTTCTCCGGCACGGTTGCGTCATCCGCCGGATGCCCGACCGCCACGATCATGACCGGCTTTTCATGCGCGGGCTGGTCGCAGATGTCGGTCAGGAATTTCATCGGGTTGGGCGTATGCGTCAGCGTGGCAAGCCCCGCCCGGTGCAATGCCGCGATCAGGAACCCGCTGGCGATGCCCACGCTTTCGGGAACATAGTAGTGCTTGAACCTCGTGCCATCCGGTCGCTCGCCCCAGCGCTGGGCGAAGACCACGATCAACCACGGCGCCAGCTCAAGATGCGGTTTCGACACCCCTGTTCCGATGGGTTCGAGCGCGGCAAGCCATTCGTCGCCCGCGCCCCCGGCGTAGAACCGTGCCTCCTCTTCCTCCGCCGCCGTGCGGATCTTCGCCTTCACCCCCGGATCGGCAATCGCCACGAAATGCCACGGCTGATGGTTCGCTCCGCTCGGGGCCAGCCCGGCGGTCGCGATGCAATCCTCGATCACCGACCGCGCCACCGGCCGGGTCGAGAAATCGCGGATCGTGTGGCGCCGGGCCATCTCGGCCCGGAACGCCCCGGCCCGTGCGGCAATCTCGTCATCGGGGCGATCCACCCAATCGGGCAGCGGCAACGGTCTGTAGTCTTCGGCCATTGCGGGCCTCCTCTCAGTATAGCTGCATCACCCATGCCATGATCGCCGACACGGTCAAGACGCTGAACGCGGTCGAAAACAGGATCGACGCCGACACCCGGTGCGGCGCGACCCCGTAATGCTGGGCCAGGATGAAAATGTTGCCCGCGACCGGCAGCGATGCACAGGCAATCATCACCGCCGCCGGATAGGGATCGAGCGGAAAGAGAAAGAGGGCCGAAAACGCGATGATGGCCGGGTGCAGCACCAGCTTGGCAAAGCTGAGCCAGCCCGCAACCACCATCCGCTCGGCCGACTTGCTGGCCAGCGACGCCCCGATCGCAAAGAGCGCGCCCGGCGTCGCTGCCGCGCCCAGAATGGTCACGAACTCCTCCAGCGGGGTCGGGATCGGTATTTCCAGCCCCGCCCATGTCAGCCCCAGAACGATCGACATGATCATCGGATTCTTGAGCAGCCCAAGCCCCACCGTGCGCAGGATTCCCAGCCGCATCCGCCCGTCACGCCCCCCGGTGATCAGGATCACGACAAGCGAGCCGAACACGATCAGGTCCATCGACAGGACAAGCATCACCGGCCCGATCGCCTCTTGCCCCATCAAGAGCGCAAGCATCGGCACACCCAGGAACCCGACATTGCCGATCACCGCGCATTGCGCCTCGATCGACGCTTCTTCGAGGCCCCGCCCGCGCAGGAACGCCACCGCCATCGCGATCCCGTAAACGAATCCGCTTCCCCAAAGGTAAGCCGCGATGAAACGCCAGTCGATCAGCTCCGACAGGCTCAGGTTGGCCGAGAACCGGAACAGCATCGCCGACAGTGCGAAATAGAACACGAACTTGGTCAGGTAGGCGGTCGCCTCTTCCGTGAAAAACCGTGTTTTCCCGGCGCCATAGCCCACACCGATCAGCGCAAAGAACGGCAGGGTCTTTAGGAAGATGTCGAGCATGAAGGCCGTCCCGTGGCATGTTGCGCTTGATCCGCGTGGATGGGCCTTACCAAGTATTCGCGGGCTGCCCAAGGCCCTGTCTGGCCATGTTCGCGCAGGTGGCGGACATGCCAGGGCGTTTCGTGGGCAACGCCCGCTCTATACGCGCCCCCGCAATCGTTTTACTTCGCTGCGCTCCTTTTTCGCCTTGATCCGCCTCTCCTTCGAACCCTTTGTCGGTTTCGTGGGGATACGCCGCTTGGGGGCGACGAGCGCCTTTCCGATCAGCTCCGCCAGCCGCTCGCGTGCAATCTCGCGGTTGCGGGCCTGGTGGCGGGTTTCTTCGACCCGGATCACCACCGCGCCGTCGCCCGTCCATCGCCGCCCCGCCAGCCGCTTCAACCGCCGCTTCACCGCCTCGGGCAGATGGGGCGAGCGGGCGGCCTCGAAACGCAACTCGACTGCGGTTTCCACCTTGTTGACATTCTGGCCGCCCGGGCCGGAGGATCGGCTGAACGTCTCGGTCAGTTCCCAGTCTTCGAGCGTGATCTGATCGTTGATGGTTAACGGCATTCTCGCGTTTCCGGCGGCAGCCGGGGGGTGCACGGATGTCAGCCGGATGTCACCCCCCGATTTCGGGGTGTTGCGTGCGAGCGTAAACGCCCCGCGCGCAATCGAAAAGGGCCGCTTCCACACAGGAAACGGCCCTTCGAGATTTAAGGAGGTGCTCTGGTTAGGCGAACACCAATCCGGGATCGTCACGACCCGAGGGCTGCCTCAGGTGATCCTCTCCCGCACTGTTCCAAAGCCTTTCTCCATGATCTCAATAGACACAAGAGCACCTCCTTTCTTTGGTTTCCGTTGACCTCAGATTGCCACAGGTTGTGGATAAGTCAAACGAAATCACGAGATACGGGGTGAAACTTGTGTGACAATGATGCGAAAAGGGGCAAGCGCGATCAGCGCGAGCGCCAGCTTGACCAGCCAGTCGGCAAAGGCCAGCGAGACCCAGAGCGGTGCTTCGGCGCCCAGCGTCATGAAGGGTGCCGTCTCCCAGGCCCAGCTCACCGCCGAATCGGCCGCCTCGCCGAACGAGATCGAGGCCGAGAAGGCGATGCTGAAGAAAAGCGCCGTATCCAGCGCCGACCCCACCAGCGTTGACACCAAGGGCGCCCTCCACCACTCGCCACGCACGCGGTTAAATACAGCAACATCAGTAAGTTGCGCGACCAGAAACGCGGTGCCTGACGCCACCGCGACACGTAGTGGCACGGCAGAATACTCGTAACCGTCGCCCTGCAACATGATCTGCGAGCCGATGAGCGAACAGATGACACCGGTCACGAAACCGGCCAGGACGACCCGCCGTGCGGGTCCGGGTCCATAGACCCGGTTCATGATGTCGGTGACGAGAAAGGCAAACGGATAGGTAAAGGCCCCCCAGGTCAGCAACCCGTCGAGAACGAGAAACTGAACGAGGACGTTGGAAGCCACGACAATGGTGGCCATGGCAAGAATACCGGGAAGGTGCGTGCGATTCATATCAGGTTAAGCCCGTTTTGACATGGTTGCGGCGACATGGTTCCCCCTCGCGGGAAACAGGTGGCGTTTACGGGGTTCACCGGCGAATGGCAAGCTCTGACGGAACCCTGTATTCAACGATCTCGGTGCGTTGCAGGAAAAGGAAGTTGTCGTCGGAAATCATCGTCAGGCGGATATGACCATCCTTGTCGCGCCATGTGGCAATCCCTTCGAGATTGTCATGACGCCCGACGGGTGAGCGGAATACCTCGTCATCTCTCCAGGTTCCGGCAGTTTCGGTCACGCGCCGCACGCGCGAGCGGAAGCCATATCCGGAAAAGGCCCGTTCCAGAACATAAAGCGCACCATCAGGGCCAAAAGACGCGCCAGCGGGGACAAAGCCGCCGACGGGTTTCAACGTGGTGACGATCGACCATTCCGAACCCTCAAGGCGATAGACGGGAAAGGCCCGGTCACGCAGAAATCGCTCGGGAATGGCATGAAGCCGTCCCATCGCGTCCATGGCCAGCGCCTCGAGCCCGCCATTGCGTGGGAAAAGCCGAAAATCGGGATGGGCGGGCAAGCGAAGGATGGCGCCAGCACGCTCAAGATGTATGGTGCGATGATTCTGCTCATACGAAATATAGAGCCCATTGCGCCCTGTCACGACGGCCTCCGCGTCATTCTTGCGCTTGCTGTCGGTTTGAGATGGGTTGATCGGGGCAAAATGATCGAGCCTGACGCGGGTGATCCGTTCACCGTCGCGGATCAGAACCCCGCGGGCAAGAAAGCCACGATCCGTCACGGCAACGAAATCACGTCCGTTCGGCGCGATGTCGAGGCCCGAAAATCCACCGAATCCCGATAGTTCCTCCTGCCAGATATGGCTGGCCACATACGTCTCGGGGAACGGCTTTCCGACCGAACCGGTGAGTGTCGAAATGACCAGAAGGATCGCACCTATGGCGATTGCAGGACGCCAGCGCATTGCCGAGGCAGATCAGCGAGAACATATTCCCGCGGTTTCGTCGGTTTCGGTGCATTCGGATCGGGTGGCGGCGGATCGAGGATGTTGTTGACCCATTCCTGGGCCTCGGCGCAGCCGTGACCTCGCGGTGGCGGGCTCTGGTTTTCGCAACCATGCATACCCCGCGGGCAGGCGAGTCGGACATGGAAATGATAGTGATGCCCCCACCAGGGCCGCACCTTGCGCAGCCATGCGCGGTTGCCGCGCTCATCCTTGCACATCTGCACCTTTGCTCCCGGAAAGACGAATATCCGCGCCACCCGACGATCGGATGCGGCGGCCTTGATGATCTCGTGATGCGCGCGGGTCCAGTTCTGGTTCACAAACGCCCCGTTCGCATGCCGCAACGAGATCGAGGAGAGCGACTCCCGCTCCGCCCGGGACAGGTTGAGCCGTTGGGCGGGCAGCATCCAGAAATCCATATCGAGGCCGATCTGGTGACTGCGATGCCCCGACAGCATCGGCCCGCCACGCGGTTGGCTGATATCGCCGACATAGATCCCGTTCCACCCCGGCTGGCGGGCCGCGGCACGGCTCAGGTCCTTTATGAAATCAATGGCTTCCGGGTGACCCCAGTTGCGGTTGCGCGACAGCCGCATCGCCTGCCAGGTGGGGCCGGTCTCGGGCAGTTGCACCCCGCCGGCAAGACAGCCCTTGGCATATCCCCCGAAGGCAGCCGGAGAGTGCCGCGACGGCCCACTCTTGGATCCGAACAGCTGTTTGGCAAGCGGGTCCGCCGCCTGAGCGGGCATGGTGAAGCCGAGCAAAAGACCAATCACGAATGTGGCAAAACGGACCATGTTTCCTTGTCTCCCCTGGCGTTGACCCAGCGTAGCATGATCAGGCCGACCAGGAACAGCAGGATGATCGGCGCGATACCAAGTCGCGCGCTTTGGGTGATGGTCGTGGCAACACCGATAAGCGCGGGTGCCAGGAATGCCGTCGCCCGTCCCGACAGGCCATAGAGCCCGAAACTTTCTGTCGGTGCGATCGGGTCGGTGTGGCGTGCCATGAGCGTGCGGGAGGCCGCCTGCAACATGCCACCCATGCCGCCGATCAACACACCACATCCAAAGAATACGATGTCCGGAAGGCTGGACCCCTCTGTCAGGGGAATGCCGAAAATCTGCTCTCTCGACATGCCCACAATGACCGTGCAGACAACGATAAGTGTCCAGATCGCCATGATGATCACGGGCTTGGGCCCCAAGCGCTTGTCGATCTTGCCGCCAATCCAACTGAACGCCGCCGCTGAAATCACGCCGACGATGCCGAAAACACCGATCATGGTCAGGTCCCAGTTCAGCACCAGCTTGGCGTAAACGCCGCCGAACCCGTAAAGCCCGTTCAAGGCATCACGATAGAACATCGAGGACCCCAGGTAGGTCAGCAGGCTCAATCTGTGCCTGAGATTCGCAACGGATTTACGCAACAGCCTCATGGCGCCGGAAAAGCCGGCGTCGATGCGGGGTGTCCTGACGTCCCGGACCCACAGGAAATACGGGATCATGAACACCGCATACCAAAGCGCGGTCAAAGGTCCGACAATACGTGTCCCCTCGTTCTCGGAGGCATCCAGCAGGCCAAGGGCCGGGTCGAGGCCGACCAGGGTCTTTCCGCTACCCTGCTCGACGAAAAAGACCAGCATGATGATCAGTGAGACGAGGCCGCCAAGGTACCCAAAGGCAAAGCCCGATCCCGAGATCTCGCCGACCTGCTGTTCGTCACCCAGCGAAGGAAGCTGCGAATTGATGAAAATCAGCGCATACTCGGCGCCGACGAAACCGACACCGAACGCTACCAGCATCCACCACATGGTCGATCCGTCCGGCATCGTCCACCACAGCGCGGCGGACCCGATCACGTACATGATCGAAAACGCGACGATCCACGGCATGCGCCGACCCTGCGTATCGGCCAGCGCGCCCATGACCGGGGCGCCGATCCCGATGAGAATCCCGGTGATCGTCAGGCAAAGCGACCAGACACTCTGCGCGCGCGCGGCGGCGACCTCGGGGCCGAGGCCGTCGGCAAGAAAGTACTCGGCGGCGACCCCCGCAAAGAATGGCCCGAAGACGAATGTTACAAGAAGTGTATGATACGGCTGGCTGGCCCAGTCGAAAAACCACCATCCCCAGATGCGCTTGCGCGCTGAAATCTCGGCCATGCCCACCCCCGGTTCGACAGGTGAAGTTAGACCGTGAAACGGGCAATGTGGCAAGGTATTCCTGACCTTGACAGGCTGCTAATTTTCGTATGGGCCTTGTTCTTAAACAGGGCGTGACCTAGTTTCACAAGCGTGGCAAAGGAAAGGGTTTTTTCGGCATGATGGCGATCTATGGGCCGTTGGCGTTGATTCTGAACGTCGCATTCTTCATCCTGCTTGCCCATATCATCATGAGCTGGCTGATCAATTTCCAGGTCCTCAACCTGCATCAACCCTTCGTCGCCCAGGTATGGCATGGCCTCAACCGCCTGCTTGAACCGATTTACGACCCGATCCGGCGGATCCTGCCGGATACGCGCCCGCTCGATCTGGCGCCGCTTGTCGTGTTCATCATCATCATATCCCTGCGCGATTTCATTCTGCCCGAGCTTCTCTTGCGCTGAACTGCTCCAGGTCGGGTCTTGTTCATCGCGCCCCGACATGTGAAACACCGGACAAGAGCAGTCTCATCAACACGGGCTTTCAATGTCAGGCGCTGATACGCTTCTGAGCGACGTTTTCGGCTTCGATGCCTTTCGTCCGGGCCAGCAAGAGATCGTCGAGGCGGTCGCGTCCGGGCGCGACGTTCTTGCCATCATGCCCACGGGCGGTGGAAAATCGCTTTGCTTCCAGTTGCCGGCATTGATGCGCGACGGGGTGACCGTTGTCATATCGCCGCTGATCGCGCTGATGCGGGATCAGGTGCGCGCCTTGCGCGAAGCGGGTGTCGAGGCGGGCGCATTGACCAGCGGCAACACCGAAGAGGAAACAGATGCCGTCTGGAACGCGTTGGACAGCAATCGGTTGAAGTTGCTCTACATCGCGCCCGAACGGCTTGCGGCGGGCTCCGCGCTTGGCATGTTGCGGCGGATCGACGTGCGCCTGATCGCGGTTGACGAGGCCCATTGCGTGAGCCAGTGGGGGCATGATTTCCGTCCTGACTACCTCAGGATCGGGGAATTGCGGCACGCACTGGACGTGCCGCTGGCCGCGTTCACGGCCACGGCCGATGCCGAAACCCGCGACGAGATCGTCGAAAGGCTGTTCGGTGGCAAGACCCCCGAGGTTTTCCTGTACGGGTTCGACCGGCCCAATATCCACCTCGCGTTCGCCGCCAAGGACGGTCCACGGCGACAGATCCTCGAATTCGTGGCGGCACGAAAGGGGCAGTCTGGCATCGTCTATTGCGGTACCCGGGCCAAGACCGAAGGTCTGGCGCAGGCATTGCGTGAGGCAGGGCATAATGCCTGTCACTATCATGGCGGGATGGAGGCCGAGGATCGCCGCATTGTCGAGACGCGGTTCGCCCGCGAGGACGGCCTTATCGTGGTTGCGACCGTTGCCTTCGGGATGGGTGTGGACAAGCCCGATATCCGCTGGGTCGCCCATGCCGACCTGCCAAAGTCGATCGAAGCCTATTATCAGGAAATCGGCCGCGCCGGACGTGACGGTGCGCCTGCGGAAACGCTCACCCTGTTCGGCCCTGATGATATCCGTCTGCGCCGAACGCAGATCGACGAGGGCCTCGCCCCGCCGGAACGCCGCTTGGCCGATCATGGTCGGCTCAATGCCCTGCTTGGTCTCGCCGAGGCGATCGAATGTCGGCGAAAGACGCTGTTGTCCTATTTCGGCGAAGGCGCACCTGCTTGTGGACATTGCGATATCTGCGATGCCCCGGCCGAAACCTTTGATGCGACAATCGCGGTGCGCAAGGCGCTTTCCGCGGTTCTGCGAACGGAAGAACGGTATGGTGCGGGACATCTGGTCGATATTCTCCTGGGCAATGCCACGGAAAAGGTGCGCCAGCGCGGTCATGATGCGTTGCCGACCTTCGGCGTGGGCACGGAGTATTCGCGCCCTCAATGGCAGGCGATCTTTCGGCAGATGCTCGGTCACGACCTGCTGCGCCCTGACCCTGATCGGCATGGCGCGCTGCGCCTGACCGAGAAAGCCTTGCCGATCTTGCGTGGTGAAGAGAGCATAACACTCAGACAGGACAGCGTGCGCACCCCCCCGGACAGGCCGACGGTCAAGACATTGGTTTCGGACGAAGATGCACCGCTGCTTTCGGCTCTCAAGGCCAAACGCAGGGCATTGGCCGAGGACGCAGGGGTGCCTGCCTACATCATCTTCAATGATCGCACCCTGATCGAGATGGCCGAAACGCGACCTGACTCTCTGGACGACATGGCGCGGATCGGCGGCGTCGGGGCGAAGAAGCTCGAGCGCTATGGAGTTGAATTCCTGTCGGTCATTCAGGGCGAAGCGACCAGGGTGCATCCGGCGCGGCGCGGGATTGCCGGGCGTGATGCGGGTCGCATCTATGACCGCCTGATGCAGGTGCAAAGCGAACTTGCTCGGGGCCGCAACGGGATCGAGAAGCCCATGACATGCTCGGCATCGCTTCTGGCACGTGTCGCGCAATTGCGCTCGGTCGATGCGCAGGCGATCGAGCGGATCCTGGGGCCAAAGCGCAGTGAACGATTTGGGGCGGCGTTTCTGGAAATCCTCTGCGAGGTGGATTAAGTCCCGGTTCTGGTTGCTTCATTGGGGTTGCAATATGCTTGTCATCGTCTCGCCTGCCAAACGACTGAATGAAAACACGGACCCGAAGTTCGCGTTGACCCGGCCGATCTTTCAGGCCGAGGCTGAATCGCTGGCTTCGATTGCGCGCGAGTTGGGCCCGGCAGACCTGCAAAGGCTCATGGGGATCAGCGAGAAGCTGGCTCTTCTCAACCGGGACAGGTTCAGGGATTTCGGGGCGATGCCGCGATCGGCGGCGGCCTTGATGTTCGACGGAGACACCTATGCCGGGCTCGAGGCCGCGTCGCTGGATCGCGATGAAATGGCCTGGGCGGCCGATCATCTTCGGATTCTGTCGGGGCTCTACGGCCTCTTGCGGCCAACCGACGAGATCGAACCCTACCGGCTCGAAATGGGAAGCAAACTCGCCAACCCGAAGGGAAAGACGCTCTATGACTTCTGGGGTGACCGCATTTCGCGGGCCTTGAATGATCAGGCCCGCGACATCGACACCACGACGCTCGTGAACTGCGCCAGCCAGGAATACTTCGGCGCGGTCGACCGCGGCACGCTCGAACTGCGGATGGTTGAACCCGTTTTCATGGAAATGCGTGCGGGCAAGCCCAGGATCGTGAGTTTCTATGCCAAGAAGGCACGTGGCGCGATGGCGCGCTTCATCGTTCAGAACCGGCTTGTCGATCCCGAGGATCTGAAGGATTTCAGCTCCGGAGGGTATCGTTTCAACGCCGGGATGTCACAGGAGGATCGTTGGGTTTTCCTGCGCGATGAAGATGCTCAGGCGGGTGCCTGAACGTTTTCCGGGATGATCGCGCGCGCGTCATCCGGGCGATACTTGGCGATCATCGAGATGATCTCGACCTTGCGCAGCGGTTTGGTCAGGTAGTGATCGAGACCGGCAGCCAGGATGCCTTCGCGATCACCGTCCATGGCATGGGCCGTCAGGGCAACGATGGGAACGCGGGAAATGCCCTGCCCTTCGATCACACGGATTCTTTCGCTGGCTTCCTTGCCGTCCATCTGGGGCATCGAGATATCCATGAATATCAGGTCAGGGGCAAACTTCTGATAAAGCTCGATGGCTTCAATCCCGTTGCCCGCAAACTTCAAGTCAATGTCGAGTGATTTGAGCATCTTCTCGAAAACCAACTGGTTTGTCTTGTTGTCCTCGGCGGCGAGTATCCGCATTGGCCGGGATTGCGCGCTCGGGGTCGACGCGACGGCTGAAGGTAGACGGTCAACCTGGGGGCGCTGCTCGGCCTCAAGGGCAGCTAGGTGTCGAAGCAGCATCCGCCTTGGCGTCGGTTTGGGCATCACGCCCCGGATAAGGGCGAAAGCCGGATCCTGTTCGGCGGCTCCCGGGTCCGAACTCGCAAGGATGATGGGCAAGTCATCCCGTCGTTCCTTCAGCAGACGGGCAAGTTCGAGCCCGTCCATGCCGGGCATGTTGTGATCGGTCACGATCGCATCAAAGCTGTCGTCGAGCATTTCGAGCGCCTGCGGTCCGTTCTCGACGCAATGCACCTTGAGCCCGAAG
Organism: Aquicoccus sp.; assembly: GCF_041686535.1. Classification (NCBI taxonomy): domain Bacteria; kingdom Pseudomonadati; phylum Pseudomonadota; class Alphaproteobacteria; order Rhodobacterales; family Paracoccaceae; genus Aquicoccus; species Aquicoccus sp. The sequence goes on from NZ_JAWLDS010000002.1 coordinate 88,924, forward strand.
GCTTCAATCTGCTTGCCCATGATCAGGCGGTTCACCTCCAGATCATCAACAACCATGATCTTCTTCAGGTGCTCGGGCAAACCTAAAGGTTCTTCTGGGCCCGTGTCATCCGTCTCCAGTGCCAACCTGAACCCGAAACAGGAGCCGACCCCCTCTTCCGAGTCGACCCAGATCGTGCCCCCCATGAGTTTTATGAGCTTCTCGCTGATGGCCAGCCCGAGGCCGGTGCCCTCGAACTGCCGATTTCGCTCGTCTTCAACCTGGTTGAACTCGCCAAATATGTGTTCGACCTTCTCGGCGGCAATACCGATCCCCGTATCCTCGACGGTGATGTGAAGCTGGGTTTCGGTGCTGCCTTCATGTTGCATGCCGACGACGCGGACCAGGACATGCCCCCGGGAAGTGAATTTGACCGCGTTGCCCAAGAGATTGGTCAGGACCTGCCGAATGCGACCGGGATCTCCCACGAACACCGTCGGGAGAAACAGGTCATACTCGACAACCATCTCGATGCTCTTGTCACGGGCCACTGGCTGCAAGAGCAAGACAACCTCGTGAATACAGCGTTCAAGGTCGAACGGTTCAGGATGCAAAACCAGTTTCTCGGCTTCGATCTTGGAGTAGTCCAGAACATCGTTGATAATGACCAGAAGGGCCTCGCCCGAGTTCTTGATCGTATCGACATAGAGTTTTTGTTCCTCGTCAAGCGTCGTGTCACGAAGGAGTTCGGCCATGCCGACGACCCCGTTCATGGGCGTGCGGATCTCGTGACTCATGTTGGCAAGGAACGTGGATTTTGCCCGGTTCGCAGCCTCGGCCCGTTCGCGCGCCTTCTTCAGTTCCTTTTCATATCGCACGGTTTCCGTGATGTTCAGGGCAAGGCTGACGACGTCACCGCCGTGACCTCGCTGATCGATCAGCTTGATGTACTGGCCGTTCCACAACCGGATCACCGTGGGATCGGGCGAAGGCGATTGCCAACGCCCGGTCATCATTGCGCGCCAATCCGCGGGAGGGCTGTCGCCCGTATCGACAATACCCTCTTCCGTGAGCAATTGCAGGATGCGAACATAGCTGACCCCGGGCCGGATCTCTTCCAGCCCGTCGAACACCGCAAGATAGGATTTGTTCGCCGCGATCATGAGGCTGTCGACGTCGAAGAAGGCAAAGCCGTCCTGAATGGTCTCGATCGAATGCCACAGTCGGCGCTCGGCAATCTCGACTTTTTCGTGGGCGACCGTCAGGTCGGATTTGACGCGCTGGTTCTCGTCGCGAACGGTTTGGACTTCGGCGCGGGTTTCGACGATCTCATCCGAGAGTTTGCGGGCATGAAGTCCAAGCTTGCGGTTGGCCGCAAACAACTCGGCTTGCTTTTGTTCGAGCAACCGCTCGGCGGCCAGCCTGAGACGCCGTTCCTCGGCGAGTTTGTTTGCCAGGCTCATTTCGAAACTCTCGGATTTCGCTCTCTTGGTCGCCGTGAGGTTCTGCCATTGTGGTGAATTTTTGCTTAAGCTGCGCATGGGGGAATCGTTGCGCAAACGCATGGGTCGTGAGACGATCAATCCATTGCCGACGGAGGATTTCATGCGTTTTTTTCTGCCCTTGCTTTTGGCGTTGACCGGCCTGTCCGATATCGCAGTTGCACAGGATGTCATCCCCGAGCGTCGCCTTGTCGTTACAACAGACGTGGATTTTTACGGCTCCGACCTGCAGTCGATGTTCGATACCGACTTGGAATCGTGCCAGAAGGCCTGCCTTGCAGATCCACAATGTCGGGCCTTCACCTTCAACAAGCGCTCGAATGCCTGTTTTCCGAAATCAGAGATCAGCGAGAGAAACCCCTACGATGGGGCGGTTTCCGGCGAGGTTCTGACGGTCGACCCGCGCATTGCCCGAGACGCCCCCGCCCGCGCGCAAGAGTTGGCTTTCCTGCAGGAGCGCGATCTTGCGCGCGCCGTCGAACAGGCCATTGGAATCGGACCGCTTCATCCCGGGGGGCAATGGGACGTGGAAACCCTCCTGAAGTCGGCGGATGACCGTCGGCGGGCGGGTGACCCGCTCAACGCAATGCGCTGGATCGGGGCCGCGGTCGCGGTATCGGATGCCAGCGATCAGTGGGTTGAATACGGCAGGCTGTCACTGGCGATCGACAGTTCGAATGCGGGCGATATGCGCCAGCATGCCGAGCGCGCGTTTCTCGCGACCGTCAACGGTTATCTGAGGGCCGGGACTGATGCTGAACGCGTCAATGCGCTTTCCGTGATGTCGGAAGCCTTGGAGCGCCTGGGGCGTGGTCGGGACATGATTCCGGCCCTGCGATTGGCCAAGGCAACCTCTGCACGGGAGGATCTCCTGGCCGCGCTGGACGACGCCATTGCAAAACACGGCTTCCGCATCACCGATCACGTGGTCGAAAGCGATCAGGCCGATCCCCGCATATGCGCCGAGTTTTCCGAACCGCTGACCAGGCTCGGGGCCGATTATGCCCCATTTGTCCGCCTGCCGGATCAACGCATGGCGGTTGAAGCCGAAGGGAGCCGGATATGTGTTTCCGGCCTCGCGCATGGTCAGCGCTATACCTTGGTCTTTCGCGAAGGGTTGCCCGCGGAGAGTGGCGAGATCCTGGCTGAGGCTACCGAACTGTCTTTCTACGTGCGCGACCGTTCACCATCGGTACGGTTCCCGGGTCGGGCCTACGTGCTTCCGAGAGCCGGCGACGCGGCGGTGCCGGTCGAGACGGTGAACCTTGATACGGTTGATCTGCGCTTGCGCCATGTCAGCGACCGCAGCGTGCTGCGCGCGATCCAGGAACAGTATTTCGGTCGTCCCCTGCCGCATTTTGCCGACAGGCGCTTTGCCGGGGAAATCGGCGACGAAGTCTGGACTGGGGTCGGAGAGGTGGGCAACGACCTCAACGCGGATGTCCTGACACGTCTGCCCGTCGGTGAAATCATTGAAGGGCTTCCTGCCGGGGTCTACGCATTGAGCGCATCTGTGCCGGGCGAAGACCGCTATGACGATCCGGGTGCGACCCAGTGGTTTGTCTTGTCCGATCTGGGCATTGCGACGATGAGCGGCGATGACGGCCTGCATGTCTTCGTGCGCGGCCTCGGCGATGCCGAGTTGCGCAAGGGTGTCGAGGTGACTCTGGTTTCGCGTGCCAACAGGGTTCTGGCCGAAACGAGAACCGATACCCAGGGCCATGCCCGCTTTGAACCGGGCTTGACCCGTGGTCAGGGCGGCTCTGAACCGGCGCTGGTGACGGCCCGGGATGGCGAGGCGGACATGGCCTTCCTGTCCCTCTCTGATCCGGCTTTCGATCTGTCGGACCGGGGTGTGGAAGGTCGGGCACCGGGCGGACCGGTGGATGTGTTCCTAGCGACGGACCGTGGTGCGTATCGGGCGGGCGAGGTGATCCACGCGACAGTTCTGGCGCGTGACTCCGAGGTTGCTGCGATTGAACAGCTTCCATTGACCGCGATACTGACGCGCCCGGATGGCGTGGAGTATGCGCGGCATGTCTCGCAAACCGGTCTTGCGGGCGGTCATGTTTTCGAAATGCCCATCGGCACCAGCGTTCCGCGCGGTGTCTGGCGGTTGGAGGTCAAGGCGGATATGGCCAAGGACGCGCTTGCCAGCCAGACAATCCTGATCGAGGATTTCCTGCCCGAGCGGATCGATTTCGAAATGTCCTTGCCGGACGGTGGCTTGCGGCCCGGCAGAAACACGACATTGGACGTGGCGGCAAGATACCTCTACGGGGCGCCGGGCGCAGATTTGCTGCTCGAGGGGGACACGGTGCTGCGGACCAGGCGGTCCCTGGACTCCATGCCGGGTTACGTGTTCGGACGGCATGACCGCGAGGCGCCAGCGCGCCGCGGCTCTTTTCAGGGCGAAAGGACAGACGCCGAAGGCAATGCAAGGGTGCAGATCGGGCTGCCGGACGCCCCGGCGGATGACCGTATGCTCGAACTTGACGTGGTTGGCCGGGTGTCCGAGGGGTCAAGCCGACCGGTCGAGCGGCGCGTGACCCAGGCCGTGGAGCCTGCCGGTCCGGTGATCGGCCTCCGGCCGCTCTTCGATGAAGGTGTCGTGGCAGAGGGGACCGAGGCCGCTTTCGACGTGATCGCGCTGTCGCCTGCGCTCAAGCGGGTGCCGATGCAGGTGCGCTGGACGGTCAACCGCGTCGAGACGCGGTATCAATGGTACCAGGAATACGGCAACTGGAACTGGGAGCCCGTGACGACCCGCCAGGCTGTCAAGCGGGGTGAGGCGGCTTTGAGCGCGGAACCGGTGCAGGTCTCCGCCCCGGTCGAATGGGGGCACTATGAGCTTGTCGTCGAGCGAATCGATGGCGGCTATGTCTCCAGCTCGCAGGATTTCCACGCGGGGTGGTACGCACCGGCGGATGTGACCAGGACCCCGGACATGCTGGAGCTTTCGCTCGACAAGCCCGGCTACAGGAGTGGAGACGTGGCGACCTTGCGTCTCGTGCCGCGCTATGCCGGCAAGGCGCTTGTCACGGTCATGTCGAACCACCTGATCGCGATGAAGACGGTCGATGTGAAAGAGGGTGAGAACCGCGTTTCGCTGGATGTCACGGACGACTGGGGTGCCGGGGCGTATGTCTCGGCGACCGTGATCCGGCCCATGGATGTTGCGGCAGCGCAGAACCCGGCGCGGTCGATGGGCCTGTCCTATGCGCAGATCGATCCGGACGAAAAGCAGTTGAGCGTCGAGATCGACGCGCCCGACACCTCCCAACCGCGTGAACCGCTGGATGCGGTGATCCGTGTGGATGGTGGTGAAGAGGACGAGATGGCCTACGTCACTGTTGCGGCCGTCGATGTCGGCATACTCAACCTGACCGGGTTCGAGAGCCCCGATCCGTCCGACCATTACTTTGGCCAGCAGCGGCTGGGCATGGATATCCGCGATGTTTATGGCCGGTTGATCGACGGGATGAACGGGGTCATGGGGGCCGTGCGCTCGGGGGGGGATGCCTCGGACGAGATGCGTATGCAGTCGCCCCCGCCGACGGATGAGCTTGTGGCCTTCTTCTCCGGGCCGGTCGAAGTCGGCCCGGATGGGACGGCAGACGTTTCTTTTGATATGCCGGAGTTTAACGGAACGGTGCGCCTTATGGCAGTGGCCTGGACGAGAACCGGCGTCGGCCAGGGCGCAGCCGAGGTGCTTGTGCGCGATCCCGTGGTCGTCACCGCAAGCCTGCCGCGCTTCATGGCGCCCGGAGACGAAAGCCGGCTTTTGCTTGAACTTGCCCACGCCGACGGACCGGCCGGCCGCATGGGGCTTGATGTATCCGCCGAGGGGGTGACGCTCGACGCCGCGATTCCTTCCGGGGTGACGCTGGCCGATGGCGAAAAGGCCAGCTTTTCGATTCCGGTTGTCGCCGACGCTGCAGGTGATCACAGGTTGCGCGTGGCCCTGACAACACCGGATGGCCGGCAACTCGTGAAGGCGCTGGCGCTGCCCGTTCGAGTGAACGACCCCGAAATCGCGCTCACACGGCGCTTTGTGCTCGGATCGGGCGAGACCTTCACGCTCGACGAGAATGTCTTTGCCGGGATGCGCTCCGGTACCGCCTCGGCAACCGTTTCGGCCGGCCCTCTGGCCAAGCTGAACGCGCCGGGCCTGCTTTCGGCGCTTGACCGCTACCCTTATGGATGTTCCGAACAGGTGGCATCCGCCGCCATGCCGCTCCTGTATTTCGGCAAGGTGGCCACGGCCCTTGGCCATGCCGATCAACGGCAGGTGCAAGAGCGCATAGACCAGTCCATCGCCAGGGTTCTGAGCCATCAGTCAAGCAACGGTGCATTCGGGCTGTGGCGTGCCGCGTCGGGAGATTTCTGGCTCGATGCCTATGTTTCGGATTTCCTGAGCCGCGCGCGGGTCGAAGGCCATGACGTGCCGCAGGCAGCCTTTCGCATGGCCATGGACAACCTGCGCAACCGGGTGAACTATGCCCCTGATTTCGACGAAGGCGGGGCCGACATCGCCTATGCGTTGATGGTTCTGGCCCGCGAAGGGGCCGCGGCGATGGCCGATCTGCGCTACTTCGCCGACGTCAAGGTCGAGACGTTTTCCACGCCGCTTGCGGTTGCACAGCTTGGCGCGGCGCTGGCCATGTATGGCGACCAGACCCGTGCCGACGCGCTCTTCGCGCGGGCCGGGCGCATGATGCAGTCGCGCCTGCAGGACGAGGCCGCGGTCTGGCGTGCGGATTACGGCAGCAATCTACGCGATGCCGCCGGGGTCCTGGGCCTTGCGATCGAGGCGGGCAGCGAAGCGGTCGATCGCAGGCAACTGGCCGACCATGTCGCGCAGACGAGCCGCAGCTTCTCGACACAGGAAAGTGCGTGGTCCCTGCTGGCGGCAAAGGCGCTGGTCGACGATCCTTCCGTGTCCGGGCTGAGTGTGAACGGATCGCCACTCGATGACCCGTTCGTGCGCATGATCGAGGCAGAGGCGCGGGCGCAACCGCAGGCCATTCGCAACGAAAGCGATACGCCGACCGATCTGACCCTGACCACCTTCGGCGTGCCCGAGGTGGCCCCGGAGGCGGGCGGCTACGGCTATCGTATCGAACGGGACTATTACACGATGGAGGGTGAACCGGTTCAGGATCTCACGGCCCGAATGGGCGAGCGTTTCGTTGCCGTGTTGCGCATAACGCCGTTCGAGCGGGGCGAGGCGCGGCTCATGATCGACGACTCGCTGCCTGCCGGGTTCGAGATCGACAACCCCAATCTCCTGCGCTCGGGTGATATCCGGGCGCTGGACTGGCTTGACCCGCAAGAGGCCGAGCACGCGGAGTTCCGGTCCGATCGTTTCCTTGCCGCGGTCGACTGGCGCTCGGACAAGGCGTTCCAACTGGCCTATATCGTGCGCGCCGTCTCGCCCGGTGAGTTCCATCACCCTGCGGCACAGGTCGAGGACATGTATCGCCCGCACTACCGCGCACAGACTGCGGCAGGACGGCTGATCGTCTCGGAATGAAGCGGGTCGCCTGCATCGCCGGACTGCTGGGCATTGTCGTGGCGATGGTCGTGGGCTGGGCGCGGTTCGATCGCTGGATCGACATCACCGCACTGCCGCCGCTTGCGACCGAAACTTCCGTCGAAATGCGCGACCGGAACGGTGACCTGTTGCGGGTCTACACCGTGGATGAGGGGCGCTGGCGCATGGCAACCGGCGTCGCACAGGTTGACCCGCTTTATCCCGAACTGCTGATCGCCTTTGAAGACAAGCGTTATTTCTCCCATTCCGGCGTTGATCCATGGGCCATGGTGCGGGCCACCGGACAGGCGCTGTGGCATGGGCGGGTCGTTTCGGGTGCCTCGACCCTGACGATGCAGGTCGCGCGCCTGCTGGAAGACAGCGGCACAGGATCATGGGGCGGCAAGCTGCGCCAGATCCGCCTTGCACTTGCACTGGAACGCAAGTTGAGCAAACACGAGATCCTTGACCTTTACCTCACGCTCGCACCCTTCGGCGGCAACCTCGAAGGCGTACGCGCGGCAAGCCTCTCCTGGTTCGGCAAGGAACCCCGGCGCCTGACCCCGGATGAGGCGGCGCTCCTGGTAGCCTTGCCGCAATCGCCGGAAACCCGGCGGCCCGACCGCGATTGGCGCGCGGCAAGGGCGGGGCGCGACCGCGTACTTGCGCGTGCGCATGATGCGGGCGTGATCTCGGGCGAGACGCTGGAAAGCGCTTGGGCGGCCCCGGTGCCACGCCAGCGACAGCCTTTTCCTGCCCTCGCTCCGCACATGACGGACCGGGTGCGCACCGCGTCCCCCTTGTCGATGCGGCATTATCTGAGCCTGGATCGCCATTTGCAGGAGGCACTGGAACGACTTGCCACCGCGCGACTGTCGGACCTGTCGCGGCAAATTTCGGTCGCGATCATGGTGGCCGACCACAGCAGCGGCGAAATCCTCGCGTCGGTCGGCTCGGCCAGCTACGGCAAGACATCGTCGCGGCAGGGATTCGTCGACATGACGCGGGCGGCGCGGTCGCCGGGATCCACCCTCAAACCACTGGTTTACGCCATGGCCTTCGACCTGGGACTGGCCCATCCCGAGACGGTGATCGAGGATCGGCCGGTGGCCTTCGGTTCATATGCCCCGAGAAACTTCGACGGGCGTTTCCGGGGCGAGATCCGCGTGTCCGAGGCGCTTCGCCTGTCTCTCAATATCCCCGTGGTCCTGTTGATGAACGAGATCGGACCCGCCCGGTTCATGAGCGGATTGAAGCGCGCCGGTATCGGCCCCACCGTGACCGGGGGCAAGCCCGGGCTTGCCGTCGCATTGGGTGGTCTCGGCATTTCCCTGCATGAGCTCGTCCAGCTGTTCGCGGGTCTCGCCCGGGGCGGTGAAGCCATTGAGCTGAGTTGGAAGCCGGACGAGTCATCGGTCCATGAACGCCAACGTTTCGTCAGCCGCGCCGCCGCGTGGCATGTGGGCCATATCCTGTCGCAACTGACACCTTCGGAGGCCAAGGCGAACGGGCGGCTGGCCTTCAAGACAGGCACGTCATACGGCCACCGCGACGCATGGGCCGTGGGCTATGACGGCCGCCACGTGGCCGGGGTCTGGATCGGCCGGCCTGATGGCACGCCGGTTCCGGGCGCCTTTGGCGGCGATCTGGCGGCGCCGCTTCTGCTCGAGGTGTTCCAGCGCCTGAAACCCAAACTTGATCCGCTTCCACCCCCGCCGCCCGAGGCACTGATCCTGGGCAATTCCGACCTGCCTGCGCCGCTTCAAAGGTTTCGCGGGCGTCAAGCGGTATTCAGCGCGGAGGCCGATGCTCCGGTGCTGGCATTTCCGCCAGATGGCGTGCGGGTCTCGCTGGAGGAGGGCATGCCGCTTGTGGTCAAACTGCGCGACGGGGTGCCGCCCTTTGCGGTTCTGGCGGACGGGGCCCCGCAGGTCACTGGCCACTACCAGCGCGAGATCGCCTTGGAGCATGTCGGAAAGGGGTTCGTGACCCTGTCGGTGATTGACGCGCGCGGGCGGTCCGCGCGCGCCGTGGTCGAGGTCGATTAAAGCCGTTCGATCGCCAGCGCGATCCCCTGGCCGCCACCGATGCACATGGTGATCAGGGCCTTTGATCCGCCGAGCCGCTCAAGCTCATAGAGTGCCTTGACCGTGATGATCGCGCCAGTTGCGCCGACCGGGTGGCCAAGCGCGATTGCACCGCCATTGGGGTTCACCTTGGCCGGGTCGAGGCCCAGTTCCTTGTTGACGGCAAGGGCCTGCGCGGCGAAAGCCTCGTTCGATTCGATCACGTCGAAGTCGTTGATCTCAAGCCCGGTCCTGGCCAGAAGGTTCTTCACGGCGGGGATCGGGCCGATGCCCATCACCTCGGGCCGAACGCCGGCATGGGCGTATCCCAGAACGCGCGCTTTGGGTTTGAGACCGGCCTTTTCCGCCGCGTCAGCGCGGGCGAGCACGACGGCGGCGGCACCGTCGTTGATGCCGCTGGCATTGCCTGCGGTCACGCTGCCGTCCTTGCGGAAGGCCGGGCGCAAGCCGGCAAGTCCTTCCTGCGTGGTGGAGGGCTTGGGGTGTTCGTCGGTGTCAAAGGCGACAGTGTCACGTTTGACCTTGACCTCGACCGGAACGATCTGGCTCTGGAAATGACCCGCCTCGATGGCCTTCGCGGCGCGTTGCTGGCTCTCCAGCGCAAAGGCATCCTGCTTTTCGCGCGAAATCTGATGCTCGCCGGCGACATTCTCGGCAGTGACGCCCATATGGCCCGTGCCGAACGGACAGTTGAGCGCACCCAGCATCATGTCGAGCGTGCGGATATCCCCCATCTTGGCGCCCCATCGCTGGTCTGGCACGATGTACGGTGCGCGACTCATCGCTTCGGCCCCACCGGCGAGACCGAAATCGGAATCGCCGAGCATCAGTGACTGCACCACCGAAACGATCGCCTGCGCACCCGAGCCGCACAGGCGGTTGACGTTCATCGCGGGTACCGTATCGGGAATGCCCGCATCGATTGCCGCCACGCGGCTGAGATACATGTCGCGCGGTTCGGTGTTGATCACATGGCCAAAGGCCACATGCCCGATCTGCGCACCATCGACGCCCGAACGTTCCAGCGCCGCCTTTGCCGCGATTGCCCCGGTCTGCGCGGGCGGTGTTCCGGCGAGCGCGCCGCCGAAGGTTCCGATGGCAGTGCGGGCGCCGTCGAGGATTACGATATCTGTCATGAGCCTATCCCGAAAAAAGTGACGTGTTTCCGCACGCAGCATACGCGCTGTGGCCAGCGAATGGCAGGGCTACGTTTCGTCATTTTGTCCCTTGTTTCCAGCCCAAAGGATCTTTGCGCGCATCGGGTCGGTAATTTCCGCACGCACACACCCGCGTGCCGCGTTGCCGCGCAGGGCAGTTGGTCTCAGAACTGGTAGCGGTGCAGACCCGGGCCATGATCGCGCAGCCAGCGGCGCGGCGCGGAACAATCCCCGTAGAGCCGCGCAACATGCTGCCAGAAACGTGGTGAATGGTTCATCTCGGCCAGATGCGCAACCTCGTGCGCGGCGACGTATTCCAGCACAGCATCCGGCGCCATGATCAGCCGCCAGGAATACATCAGCCCACCCTGCGAAGAACAGGATCCCCAGCGCGAACGCGTGTCGCGCAGGGTAAGCCGTGTATAGGACAGGCCCAGCGCGGCAGCGTAGCGGTCGGATGCCTCGGCCAGGCGGTCGCGGGCGGTCTGCTTGAAAAACCCTTCGAGCCGGGCTGCCGCGCGATCGGGCGCACCGCCGACATGCACGCATTCCTGTCCGGCCCGGACCCCGCGTCCCGAACCGGGCAGAACCCGCAAGAGACGCCCGCGAAACGGCAGGTCACAGCCGATTCCCACCGCTACCGCGTCATGGGTCCGGTCCAGCTGTTGGCGCAGCCAGTCCGCCTTCTCATGGGCAAACGCGAGCGCCGTGCCGTCAGGTGTGCCCTGCGGGCAGGTCAGCGTCACCCGCCCGTCCAGCGCCGACACCCGCAGCGAAATGCGCCGTGCCCGCCCCGAGCGCCGCAGCAAGAGTTCGACCGGCGGGTCGCCGGGGATGACATGCACGCTCATGACCGCGGTTTCGCCCGCTGCACTGCGACCTTGAATTTCTGCATTCCCGAAAGTCCCTGAAAGCCTTTGACACCCTGCACATGTTATGGCAGTTGGCGCGGATCGTCGACAAGACAAGAGAGTTCAGAGGGATTGCCATGCCCAAGGAAGAATGGGGCGTCAAACGCGTCTGCCCGACCACCGGAAAGCGGTTTTACGACATGAACCGGAACCCCGTGGTAAGCCCCTATACCGGTGAGACCATCAATATCGAGACCGGCAAGCGCAGCCTGCTGTCCGCCGATTCCGAAGATGCCGTGACCAAGAAGACCAAGAGCAAAGAGAACGAACTGGAAGCGGATGTTCTCGATGAGGATGATGTCGAGGTTGATCTCGACGCGGATGTTCTCGAAGATGACGACGACGACAACGTGTCGCTCGACGAGATCGCCGATGTCGCGTCGGATGACGACGACTGACCTGCAACGCCGGTTGCATGTGATCGGAATGCGCCCTGCCAGGCAGCGGCGCATTTTCTGTTGTGCGGACCCTCGCGGGTCATCGCGGGTCAGCCACCCGCGAAAACCGCGATTTTCCGCTTGATCCCGCCCGGCGCTTTGCCTAGATAGCGGCGACAGTCCAACGGCTGGACTTTCGGGGCCTTAGCTCAGCTGGGAGAGCGCTTGCATGGCATGCAAGAGGTCAGGGGTTCGATCCCCCTAGGCTCCACCAAATCCCTGCGTTGCAAGACCCATCCTTGATTGTCCGTTCCCCCTGCGGCGTTCTCACCTCGCCGGCACGCCACGTTCAGGCCGGTGCGGGACAGAAGCCGCCTGTCCTGGCGCCTCCGTGTCATGGTGGCAAAGGCTTGCCTTGTCCGG
>NZ_JAWLDS010000003.1:0-79156 GCF_041686535.1 Aquicoccus sp.
GTGCTCACAACATTGGCGCCGTGCAGTTTAGCTTGCAAGGTCTTCCCCGGCCCGAAGCGGTGCGCATCATGTCAAAAGCACCCGGCCGGGGGGCGGCCAGGTGCTGCCCGGCCGGCTGCGCCGCTGTTCCGGGCGGGGCGAATTCAATCAAAGGCGACATGTCTTAGCATTTTTGCATTGACGCCTGGACGCGCCTTTTGCATCAAATTGACGAAAGGATGGAGTCGCCGTGTCTGGATACGCTGCAAAAGACCTTCTGGGTTTCTTGGACTACGCCTTGGATAAGGGTTTGGGGAAGAAAGAAACGCTGAAAACCAGAATAGTTTCTGTTGGTCGAATCGTTGATGTAGTTGGAGTAGACGAATTCGCCGATGTGAGAGAAGTCGATACTGATCACATCATGGAGCGGTTTGTAAATCTTGAAGGTACCAAACTTAGCCCAGGAAGCCTTGCATCCTACAAATCTCGATTGAACTCAACGATCTCAGACTTTCTTCGTTGGAAAGAAAACCCATCAAACTATCGACCGAAAGGACAGCGGGCAAGCCGACCGAAGGTCGGCGGAAGTGAGTGGCCAGAAGAACGCGTCCAAAATGCAAATCCAGATTTGGAACGTAGCCATAAAGCCCATAATGATGTTGAGTCTACCGGAACAGGAGATGTATCCACATTTCCTATTCCGCTAAGGCAGGGTTTGATTGTGAAGCTGGTTGGGTTGCCTCATGACCTGACTCAGCATGAGGCTCAGCGAATAGCCAATATTGTAAAGGCGATGGCGATCTTAGAGGAATAGGCACTCCCTTCCAAAAGGAGTTGGCCTTCCGGGCTTAGCCCGGGCACGCGGCGCTGCTGGAACCGGAGTCCAAACCCGGATTTCCAGCAGCCCACTTATTCAATGTAGTAATGCATGAGATTAAAATCTAGTAGCAAGCCGTAGGGTGAATAGTCTGTCTACCATACCCCCCGGTCAATGGTGAACTGATTGTCTCTTTTCATTCTCCCCGCTCCTCCATCTTCGCCTTGATCCGCCTCACCTTCGCCCCTTGGTCAGGTTTGCCGGGATGCGCCGTTTATAGACTACCTGCACTTTTCGATTAGGCCACCATCCGCTCCTGAATGGCGGAACGCTCGGGGCCATACCCAGCCTCCCCGCCGGATCCGACCTAAAAGTGTTAACGGCCGTGGGCCTCGTCGGGCGGCAGCCGGGCGGTGTACGGATGTCAGCCGGAGATCACCCCCCGATTTCGGGGTGTTGCGTGCAAACGTGAACGCGCCGCACGCGGGCCGGGCGGGCCCCGACCCACCCGGCGCTTCCGCCGCGTTCAGAAGGTCTTGGACACGGTGAACTTGATCGTCCGCCCCGGGGCCTTGCGGGTCGCAAGGTGCGGCGTGTAGTCGAGATCAAAGAGGTTCTCGACCCCCACCCGCAGCTCGGTCCCCCGGAACAATCCACCCTGCGGACGATACGTCCCCCGCAGGTTATGCACCACGTTCGAAGGCGTCGGCGTGGCCGCCCGCTTCATCCGGTCATTGGCCACGACCTCCCAGCTAAGGTCGAGATTTTCCTGCCATTTCTTGCCCACGGTCAGGCGCAATTGATCCGCCGGAATCCCGCGCCAATCCCCGCCCGGCGCGGGGGCGGTTTCTCGTCCGCGCTGGATATTGGCGTTGAGGTCCATGTAGAGCCCCGAGGACAGGCTGTAGGCCGTCTCAAGCTCAAGCCCCTCCATCTCGATATCCGTGACCGGCACCATCGTCGGCGTGGTGTAGGAGGTGACATCCCACACCTTGGTCTTGTAGGCCGTCACCTTGAACGAAAGGTCATCGCCAGGCGTGAACACGTCCAGCCGGTCATAGGAAAAGCCCAGCTCGACCGTGCTCGCCTTCTCACTCTGTGTCATGTAGGCAGGGGTATCGAGATCATCTATGATCGGCAGGTTCTCGGTATAGGCCAGCGAGCCGAAAACCGCGAATCCGTTGCCGATCCTGTAGTGCGCCGAGATCCCGCCCATCAGCGCGTCATTGGAATAGGACGCGGTGTCGTCTCCAATGTTCTGGGCTTCGTAGCGCAACACCGGGGTCAGGATCAGGCGCTCGCCGATGCTCATGTCATCGACAACGAACAGCGCGATCCGCTCATCGGTACCACCGGGCGCAGAAGATGCATCACGGCGTTTCTTGTGCTTGAATTCCACCCCGGTGCGCAGGTCGTGGAACACCGCGCCGGTCTCGAAACGGGCCGTGTTCTTGAAGGTCAGCTTGGTCGTCTCGTAACGGTGATCGGCATCTACCAGCGGTAAAAGGCGCGGAAATGTAGGCATGCCTTCGAGCGGTGAACTGCCCGGAACATAGCTCTGGTCGATCTTCTGGTCGGCATAGGACAGCGTCACGTCTAGGTCGATCAGGTCATTGCCTACCGGGTTGTAGTTATAGCCCAGCGTCGCCGTGCGCTGACTTGTCTGCCGGTCGACATTCCCGAAACTTCCGCCCGAGGTCATGAACGAGTCATAGGGCACGTCCTTGTCATCCGACGCGGTTTCGGCAATCGAGAAGCTGAGCGAATGATCGCCGTCGCCAAAGGTCTTCTTCGCCTTCAACTGCCAACTGGGCAAAGTGAAGCCCGAATTGCCAATTTCCGCACTCGAACCGTCAACCTGTTCGTCCTGCGTCGAATAGGTGAAATTGCCCAGAACCTCGAAATCATCCGTCGGTTGCCATGCCATGATCGTCGAACTGGTGATCCCGTCGCCATTGGTCGAGGCTTGCAATGTCTGGCGCAACTTGAACCCCGGAACGCCGCCGGTGAAATCCGACGCATCCTTGGTTTCGAGCCGGACAAGCCCGCCGATCGCGCCCGAACCGTATTCCAGGGTGCCGGCCATGCCGCGAATCACCGTCACCTGCTTGTAAAGCGCGGGATCGGTATAAAGCTGGGTGCCGATGCGATAGAGTTCTTCGGCACCGACATCGGCATCATCAACCTGGATAAGCACCTTCTGGTCGCTGCCAAAGGTCGAGTTCGCCCCGAACCCCCGGATATTGATCCCCGAACCTTGCGGTGACTGCCCGTTGATCAGCGTCACGCCAGGGACCGAATCCGTCAGCTCCGCGATGGTGCTGGCCTGGCGATCCTCGATCTCTTCCTGATCGACATTGGTTTCAGGCCTGGCGGTGTCGGTCCTGACCTCGCGCTTGCTTTTGCCAAGGGTCACTTCGTCCAGTTCTGTCACATCATCCTGGGCCACGGCCGGCAAGGCCCAGATCGTCGCAGCGCCCAGCATAAGCGCTGCCCTCACGGTGCAGTTCACACGCATTCCTATCCCTTTCCAATCCTCACGACGGTTCGGGCTGGCACAGGGCTGGCTGCGTTCGTGGTGTTCGTTCACTCCGACAATGCGAGACTTGCACTCGCTATTTAAGTCGACTATTTTTGTCAACATTGAAGATCGAGTTTCGATCCCGGCGCACCAGCAAACGTGGCATTCCGGCCACCAGCCAGACGCACCCAAACATCGTGATGGAAAAGGAGAGCCGTCTTGGCTGAACCAACCGTGATTTCCGCGTCTGACATCAAAGCTGCGCGCATGGAAAATCCCAAAATGCGCGGCCGCGATCTGGCCGACAAGCTGGGCATTTCCGAGGCCGGTCTCGTGGCCGCCGCGCTGGGCGAAACCGCCACCCGAATCACCGCCCATCCCGACCGGGTCATGCCCGCGCTGACCCGGCTGGGCGAGGTCATGGCCCTGACCCGCAACGCAAGCTGCGTGATCGAAAAGGTGGGCCATTACGACAATTACACCCCGGGCGACCATGCCGCGATGATCGTGAACGAGGGCATAGACCTGCGCATCTTTCCCAACCACTGGGTGCATGGCTTTGCCATCGAACAGGAGACCGAGCGCGGCATGCGCCGCACGATCCAGGTTTTCGACGCCGCCGGCGATGCGTTGCACAAGGTGTTCCTGCGCGAGGGATCCAATGCCGACGCATGGGCCGGAGTGGTCGAGGAGTTGCGGCTTGACGATCAATCCGGCGCACCCGGATACGTGCCACGCAAACCGGTCGAGCCAGCCAAGGGGCGCCCGGATCAGGCCGAACGGCTACGCGCCGAATGGGACAAACTGACTGACACGCATCAATTCTTGATGATGACGCGACGGCTCAAGATGAACCGGCTGGGCGCCTACCGCGTGGCAGGGGCACCCTATGCAAGGCGGCTTACCCCCGGGGTGATCGAAACGCTTTTGACCAGGGCCGCCGAGGCCACCATCCCGATTATGGTCTTTGTCGGCAACGCGGGCTGCATCGAGATCCACTCCGGGCCGGTCGAGCGGATCGTCGAGACGGGGCAATGGATCAACGTGCTCGATCCCGGGTTCGATCTGCATTTGCGCCGCGATCACGTGGCCGAGGTCTATGCCGTGACCAAATCGACCCGAAGGGGCGAAGCCATCTCGGTCGAGGCATTCGACGCGGCGGGCGGTCTGATCGCACAATTCTTCGGCGTGCTGCGCGACAAGGACACGGCACAGGAATGGAATGCGCAGATCGCAGGTTTCGAGACATTGGACGCGGAGGTGACTGCATGACCCGGGTGCATCCGTTTTTCTGGGCACAGGTCGCCCTGTGTCTCGCCGTCTCGCTTTTCCTGATAGGCACCGCGCGGGCAGATGCACCACAGCGGATCGTGTCGGTGGGAGGTGCGATCACCGAGATCGTCTATGCACTCGGGGAAGAGGATAGGCTCGTGGCGCGGGACACCACGTCGAATCACCCCGAATCGGCGCTCGACCTGCCCGATGTGGGATATATCCGGCGGCTGTCGTCCGAGGGCGTCCTTTCGGTCGATCCCGACCTGATCCTCGCGCAGGAAGGCGCGGGACCACCCGAAGCCTTGGAGATATTGCACGAAGCGGCGATCCCGCTGGTCGAGATCCCCGAAGGCTTTACCGCATCGGCGGTCACGACCAAGATCACCACCGTGGCCGAGGCGCTGGGCGTGCCGGAAAAAGGGGCCGAACTCGCAGCGCGGATCAATGATGACCTCGATGCCGTTCAGACCGAAACCAGCAGCACCGCGGGCAAATCGGTGCTCTTCATCCTGTCGATGGAAGGAGGCCGAGTTCTGGCCGGGGGCCAGAACACCGCCGCCGATGCGATCATCGCGCTGGCAGGTGGCCAGAACGCAGTCACCGGGGTCGAGGGCTACAAGCCGCTGACCGACGAGGCGATCATCGAAAGCGGGGCCGAGATCATCCTGATGATGGATCAGACAGGCGATATGGACGTGACGGACAAGCAGCTTTTCACCCATCCTGCAATCGCGGCAACGCCGGCGGGCCAGGCAAGGGCGGTGATCCGCATGGACGGCATGGCGATGCTGGGCTTTTCGGTACGTACGGCCGAGGCCGCCACAGCACTGTCGCAGGCCCTGTCCCAAGTGGGTGGCTGACACCATGAGCCTTGCAATGCAGAACATCGAGTCCGCTGCCCCATTACCGGGCGATCGCAGCCGGCAGGCGCGTGCCCTGTCGGGCCTGTTGCTGGTGCTGCTGGGATTTGCGGCGCTTCTGAGCCTCGGCACGGGGGCGTCGGGCGTGTCTCTGGGGAATGCCGTGAAAAGCCTCGTGAGCGCGCAGGAACTTTCCCCCCGTGACCGGATCGTCCTGTTCGACATCCGCCTGCCGCGCATCGTGATGGGGATGCTCGTCGGGGCCGCGCTGGCGGTGTCCGGCGCGGTCATGCAGGGACTTTTCCGCAATCCGCTGGCCGATCCAGGCCTTGTAGGAGTCAGCGCCGGGGCCGGGCTGGGGGCGATCACCGCGATCGTGCTTGGCGGGTTTCTGCCGGCCTCTGCAGCGGCCCTGTTCGGCTATTACCTCGTGCCGGTTGCCGCATTCTTCGGTGGCTGGGCGACCACGCTGATCCTTTACCGGGTGTCCACACGGCGCGGGCGCACATCCGTGGCCACGATGCTTCTGGCAGGGATCGCGCTGGGGGCGTTGGCGGGCGCGGTGCAGGGTATCCTTGTCTATATAGCAGATGACGCCCAGTTGCGCACGTTGACCTTCTGGAGCATGGGGTCGGTGGCGGGAGCGACGTGGTCAAAGGTGCTGGCCGCGGCGCCCCTGATTTGCCTTGCGCTGGCCACCGCGCCTTTCCTCGCGCGCGGCCTGAACGCTCTGGCCCTGGGCGAGGCCGCGGCGGCACATATCGGGATTCCCGTGCAGAGGCTCAAGAACACCGCGATCCTGATGGTAGCCGGTGCGGTCGGGGCCGCCGTGGCTGTGAGCGGCGGCATCGGTTTCGTCGGGATCGTCGTACCGCATCTGCTGCGCCTGGTCGTGGGGCCGGATCACCGCTTCCTGCTGGTGAACTCGGCGCTTCTCGGGGCGGCACTGCTGCTCTGTGCCGATGTGATCAGCCGCACGATCATTGCCCCCGCCGAATTGCCCATCGGTATCGTCACGGCGGTGCTGGGTGGGCCGTTCTTCCTGTGGATCCTGCTGCGGCAACGCGGCCTTCTGGATACATGAACGATGCTGGACGCGAAAGAGATCACCGTCGACCATGGCCGCACGCGCATCCTGCATGCGGTCGATTTCACCGCCCGACCGGGGCGCGTGGTGGCGATTGTCGGTCCCAACGGGTCGGGCAAGACAACGCTCATGCGCGCGCTGACCGGAGAGGCGGATCACGGCGGGCAGGTCAGGCTCAACGGGCATGACATCGTGGCAGCCAAACCCTGGGATCTGGCCGCGATCCGGGGGGTTCTGCCACAGGCAACGCCCCTGGCCTTTCCTTTTACCGTGGTCGAGGTCGTACGCCTGGGCCTGAGCCGCGGCGTGGCCGCCGTCGATATCGGCCTGATTGGACAGGCGCTGGCGCGGGTCGGCCTTTCGGGCTTCGAGGGGCGCTTTTACCAGGAACTGTCGGGCGGCGAACAGCAGCGCGTGCAACTGGCCCGGGTTCTGGCGCAGGTTTGGCAGCCGGTCGAGAACGGCATGCCGCGCTGGCTGTTCCTGGACGAGCCGGTTTCGGCGCTCGATATCGGCCATCAGCTTCAGGTCATGCAGATCGCGCGCGACTACGCCGATGCCGGGGGTGGCGTGGTGGCCGTGATGCACGACCTCAACCTGACCGCGATTTTCGCCGACGAGGTCGCCCTGATCAGCCAGGGCCATCTCCTCGGCCAGTCCGCGCCCGCCGACATCTTGCGCGACGACCTGCTCAGCCGGGCCTATGGCTGCGCGGTCCGGGTCAACACGGCCCCTGCTTCGGGCACCTTCATCCTGCCCCATGCGGCGCGAATGGCGGCGCAATGACACTGTCTTAACGCATTTGTTGCGGCAAACCTTGCCAGGAAGGACATGAATGATGGACGTACTTGCACATTGGAGCGAGGCACAGGATTTCCTCGCGCGGGGCGGGCCTGCGATATGGTCGATTGCCGCGCTGTCAGTCCTGACGCTGGCGCTGATCCTGTGGAAGATCTGGCGGCTGATCCTGATGGGGGCTTGGGCCGGGCGGCGCACCGAATCGGCCATCAGGCTATGGGAGGATGGCTTTGCGCAGGATGCCTGCGTCGCGCTGTCACGCCGCCGTTCGCTGCGTGCGATCGTGGCGTATCGGGCGATGCAGACACGGATCGGCGAAGGTTTCAGCGACGCAACCGCGCGCGAAGAAATCCGGCGTGTCGCCAGCCGTGAACTGGACCGCGCCCGCGCCGGGCTGCGCGCGCTCGATCTCATCGCGACAATCGCGCCATTGCTGGGGCTGCTCGGCACGGTTCTGGGCATGATCACGGCCTTTCAGACACTGCAGGAGGCCGGGTCGCGCGCCGATCCCGCAGCGCTGGCCGGTGGCATCTGGGAGGCGCTTCTGACCACCGCAGCGGGCATGGCCGTCGCGATTCCGGCCGGTGTCGCATTGGCCTGGTTCGAAAGCGTGGCCGACCGCGCCCAGCGCGACATGGAGGACGCGGCGACCCGCATCCTGACGCGCGATCCCACCCGTCGTCACGCCCCTGCCATGGCCGCAGATGCAACCACCGTCACCGCCGCTGCCGAATGAGGCCGATCCATGTTGCTCGCCCCGCCACCCGTCCGACGTAAACCCAGCCTGACACCGATGATCGACGTGGTGTTCCTGCTGCTGGTGTTCTTCATGCTGGCTGCCCGGTTCGGTCAGGATGTCGAGATCGACCTGCCGCTCGCCGCCGCGTCCGACCAGCCCTACGAGGGGCCGCCGCGCCTTGTCGATATCCTTCCTGGCGGGCTACGGCTCAACGGGGTTGACACCGAGATGAACAACCTGCTGCCCAAGCTGGACACGATGATGCTCTCGCATAGCGATGCGATTGTCCTTCGCCCGCGCGACAAGGCCGACCTGCAACGCGTGGTCGAGGCGATCGAAGCGCTGACGAAGGCGGGGTATCAGAGTCTCGTTCTGGTGGAGTGACCCGCTATGATGCTTGACTTCCCACCCAAACGCCGCCCACGCGAAAGCGTCGTGCCGATGATCAACGTGGTTTTCCTGTTGCTCATCTTCTTCCTGATGACGGCCCAGATCGCACCCCCCGACCCGTTTGACCTCACCCTGCCGGAATCGGATGCCGAAGCCGCGGTCGAGGGGCGTCACGTGCTCTACGTTTCGGCCGATGGAGAGATGGCCATGGGGGACTCGAGGGGCGAAGCGGTGTTCGACGCGATGCCCGACCTACCCGAAGGCGAGGCCCTGATGATCCGCGCCGATCGCGGGGTCGAGGCCAGCCAGATCGCTGCCCTGCTGCCCCGGCTGGCCGCCCAAGGTGTGCGTCGCGTCAAACTCGTATCGGGGATGCGGTGACGATGCGAAGATACCTCGAAGGATCATTCTTTCTAGGGGTGGCGCTCGCGGTGCATGTCGCGATCTGGTCATCTACCCCGGAAACGGGAGGCGTCGGGGCAGGTGAGGGAGGCGACAATCTCTTGTCGGTTCAGGCATCGAATGCCAGCATCGAAGCACTGGTCGAAACATGGGATAGCCCGCCCGAGGCGACCATGGAGGCTCAAACCGCACTGTCCGAGCCGCGGGATGTCACGATGATGGCGCCCGAGATGCCAGCGACCCCCGACACCCGGGCAGCCCCTGCCGCCACTCAGCCGCCGAAGCCGCTGATCGTGCAACCCGATGCGCCTGCGCCACCCGAACCCGAGCCCAGCGCCGAGACACCACCCGAGACCGACACTGCCCCCCACGCGGATATCCGCCCCGTGGCACGCCCTGTGACGCCGCCACAGCCACAGGCCGAGCCCAAGCAAAACACTGAAAAAACAGCAAAAAAACAATCCTCCGCCTCTGCCGCCTCGACGGCGCGCAAGGCGCAGGGCACAGGTGGAAACGCGGCGCGGGGCGATTCCGGGCAGGCAGAGGTGGCCACGTTGTCCAATTCGCAGCGCCAGTCGCTCATGGCCCAATGGGGTGGGCAGATCCGGGCCCGCGTCGTCCGCCGCGCGCCGCGTGGGGCGGGTCAGGGGACGGCTATCGTGACAATCTCAGTGTCGGGGAACGGTGCCCTCCTGGCGGTCAATCTGGCCAAGTCCTCGGGCAATCCGCGTATCGACAGGCTGGCCGTTGCGGCGGTGCGCAATGCCGGGCAATTCCCGGCGGCCCCGGCAGAACTGGGGGTCGAATCCCATCGCTTCAACCTGCCGGTGAAATCGCGGTGAGCGAAAACCGGGCGACAGCACCGTATAGATTTTTACGCCAAAAATCAATGCCTTGCGCACAACATCCGGCCCGACCAGAGAATAGCGGACCGGGATGTCCTCATTCGACGGCGCGGATCAGCTTGCGTTCGAGAACCCGAAGAACCATGCGAAGATCATGACCGCGTTTAAGGATCTGGCCATCCATCCCGACAACGCAATACTGCCCCTGTCGGCTGCGCAATTTCGGCCTTTTTTCAATACGATAGAGCGGATGCTCGGCGGTGCGACGAAACACCGAAAACACCGCCGAATCGCGCAGGCAGGAGATGCCGTAGTCGCGCCATTCCCCCGCTGCGACCATGCGCCCGTAAAGCGAAAGGATCACGTTCAGTTCGCTGCGGTGGAATGTCACCTGCGAGGGGTGCGGCCCGGAAGTTGGCGAAGGATCCTGCACTGTCATGGGCACGAGTTTGCGCTTGATCCCAAGGTGAAATCAAGCCCGTTTCGCAATCGGCGCAGGTGCACCGTTCCGAAGAGTTAACCGCGGCCTGGGCCTCTCGAAACGGGGGGTGACTCCCGGCTGCGGCCCGGCTGCCGGGCGTGCACCGCCGCAGCGCAGCGAAACCCGGGCACAAATCGGTTAACGCGGCGCGCGCTGACACCTCTTGGCGGTGCCTCGCGATAGCCTTCTCCCGGCGGTTGAGGCTTCGTTAACCCCGGCTTGCTAGCACTGTGCCCGATCCCCGTGCCGGGCGGGGAGTCGCGAGAAGAATTCTCACGCCGGAAGGTCGGGACATGGGTGCCAGAACGGATATCGACTGTCGCTTGATCGGATCGCGCGCGCGGCTGGGCCTTGCCGTGGTCGCGGCGGTCTGGCTTTGGTCCGGTGCTGGCCATGCGATCGGGCAGACCATTTGTGAACGCGCGGGCGTGATCGCCGCGCGCGACCAGGGCGTTCCCGCCGCCGTCCTCAGGGCGATCACCCGCACAGAGACCGGCCGCGCACGGCAGGGGCCGCTCTCGTCATGGCCCTGGACCGCGAACGTGGCGGGCAAGGGGTACTGGTTCGACAGCCGCAGCGAGGCGCTGCGCTTCCTTCGCGATCAGGTCGCCCAGGGACAGCGGAATTTCGACGTGGGCTGTTTCCAGGTCAATTACCGCTGGCACCGCCACGGCTTTGCCTCGCTGGACACGATGATCGACCCGATTGTGAATGCCCGTTACGCGGCCCGTTTCCTGGGCGAATTGCACGCCGAGAAGGGAAACTGGACCGATGCGGCAGGGGCATATCATTCACGTACGCCGAAACACGCGCGCCGCTATCTCAAGATCTTCAAGGCGCACTATGCCGCCGTCACGTCCAGGGCCGAGGGGGCCGAGCGAACACCCGCCCCTACCGATCCCGCACCCGCACGCGACAACACCTATCCGCTGTTCGTTGCCACGGCGTCAGGCGCTCCGGCGCGGGGCGGGTCGCTCGTCGCGGCGAACATCACGGGCGGGGGACGGCCGTTCCTGTCGATGCCGGGCGTGGCCGGGCGGGGGGCGGCCGAATGATCCGCAATATCTTCCAGCCGACCGTTCTTCTTGCCATGTCGCTGATGGCGATCATCGTGATGATGATCCTGCCGATGCCGGCCTGGGTGCTCGATTCCGGTCTGGCGGTGTCTTTTGCGCTGGCAATTCTCGTGTTCACGATCACTCTCTTCATCCAGACGCCGCTGGAGTTCTCGTCCTTTCCGACGATCCTTCTGGCCTCGCTGATGCTGCGGCTGTCGCTCAATGTCTCGTCCACCAAGCTGATCATCGGCGAGGGTCATACCGGCACACGCGCGGCGGGTGACGTGATCGCGGGCTTTGCCGAGTTCGTGATGGGCGGCAACATGTTCTTGGGCCTCGTGGTGTTCGGGGTTCTGCTCATCGTGAATTTCATGGTCATTACCAAGGGCGCGGCACGCATGGCCGAGGTGGGCGCACGCTTTGCCCTCGACGGGATGCCGGGCAAGCAGCTGGCCATCGATTCCGACATGTCGGCGGGTGCGATCGACCATGCCGAGGCCAAGGCACGGCGCGAGAAAGAACAGCTTGAGACCACGTTCTTCGGCTCGCTCGACGGGGCGTCGAAATTCGTCAAGGGCGATGCCGTGGCGGGCCTTCTGATCACGATCCTCAATCTCGTGATGGGGCTGACCATGGGGGTCCTGGTGCATGGCATGGCGCTGGGCGACGCGTTCGAGGTCTATGCCATCCTGACCGTTGGAGACGGGCTGGTGTCGCAGATCCCGGCGGTGATCATCTCGATCGCCTCGGCATTGCTTCTTGCGCGGGGCGGCGCAACGGGGGCGACGGATTTCACCCTCTTCGCCCAGCTTGGCAATTACCCGCCGGCGCTGGTCGCGGTGGGGGGGCTGATGATGCTCTTCGCGCTTTTTCCGGGATTGCCTTTCGTGCCGTTCTTCGTGGGGGCCATGACATTGATCGGGATCGGCCTCATGCTGATGCGCCGCCGCGCCGCCGCGGCGGCCGCGCCCGAACCGGCGCCCGACGCCCGGCCGCATGAGAGCACGATCGGCGATCTGCTGGATCTCGACGACATTCATGTCGAGTTTGCCAGCGACCTGGTGAACATGGTTCTGGATCCGGGCAACGGGCTCGAGGCGCGGATCGCCAACATGCGCAATCACGTGGCCCGCAGCTTTGGCCTTGTGATCTCGGAGATCCGCCTGACCGATGCGCCGTCGCTTCCACCGGGCACCTACGTGATCAAGATCCACGGGGTCGAGCAGGTGCGCTCGGAATTGCATCCGGGCAGGATACTCGCGCTCGAACCCGAGGGCGCGGGCGGGTCCGACATCGCGGGCATCCGCGTGGAAGAACCGGTTTACGGCGCACCCGCAAGGTGGATCGAGCCGGAGAGCCAGGAAAAGGCGATCATGCTCGACATGACCACGGTCACCCCGGTCGAGGTTCTGGCGACGCATCTGCTCGAGACGATCAAGCGCAATCTCAGCCGCCTGTTGACGCTCAAGGCACTGCGACGGCTGCTGGACGAGATGGTCAATCTCTCCAGCCCGGCGCGCAACGAGGCCAACAAGCGCCTGCTGCAGGAGCTGGTGCCCGACAAGGTGCCGATGGACCTCTTGCAGGCGGTGCTGCGGCTGCTCCTTGACGAACAGGTGTCGATCCGCAACCTGCCGCTCATCCTCGAAGCGATTGCCGAAGGCCGCGTGCGTCATGGCCAGCCCGAGGCGATCTGCGAATTCGTCCGCCAGAAGCTCGGGTTTCAACTGGTTGCGGCGCTGCGCCGCGCGGATGGCAGCCTGCCGCTTGTCCAGCTTGCGCCCGAATGGGAGGATACATTCACGACCTACCAGATCGGCGAGGACGGCGACGCTGCCGACGTTGCCCTGCCGCCGGACGTGTTCAACCGGCTGACGCAGGCGGTCTCGAAAGCGGTGTCCGACGCGGCGGCGGGCGGAAGCTACCCGGCACTCATCACCACGGTGCGGCGGCGGCGATTCCTGCGCACCCTGCTCAAGGCGCGGTCGATCCCCAACCCGGTATTGTCCTTCGAGGAGGTCGGGGTCGAGGCACGCCCCGCGCTGGTCGGGATGGTCGAGGCATGAGTGCCGACCTCGCGCCGCTGGTCGAGGCGCTGGCGCAGCAGGGCCTGGCGCAGGGGGTGGTCTTTCTACGGGTCGGGCCGGTGGTGGCACTGATGCCCGGTTTCGGCGAAAGCGCGATCCCGATGCGGGTCAAGCTCGCGCTGGCGCTGGCAATGACGCTGATCGTGGGGCCGGCCGCACCGGCCGCCTGGCCCGAAGATCGCGCGGCAATCGCATCGGTCCTTCTTGCCGAGACGGTGAACGGGCTTGCCCTCGGGATCGGGCTGCGCAGCTTTGTCTTCGCGCTCCAGATCGCGGGCACGATCGCAGCGCAGGCGACCTCGCTGTCGCAGATCCTCGGCACTGCCGGGGTCGAGCCGATGCCCGCGATGGGCCAGACGCTGACCATGGCGGGGCTGTGCCTGACGGTGATGGCGGGGCTCCATGTCGAGGTGGCAGTCTACCTGGTCGGCTCGTATGACTACCTGCCCTTCGCGCGATATCCGGCGGGCAGTGACCTGCTCGACTGGGGAAGCACGTTGCTGGCGCGAGCCTTCTCGCTCGCCTTCACCCTTGGCGCGGTGTTCCTGATCATCTCGACACTCTACAATCTCACGCTGGGCGTCATCAACCGGGCCATGCCGCAACTGATGGTCGCCTTTGTCGGTGCCCCGGCGATCACGCTGGCCGGGGTTGCGCTCCTCTATCTCTTCGCCGCCACGGCGATCACGGTCTGGCATGACGCGCTGCGCGGCTTTCTCTCCGCGCCGTTCGGAGGCTGAGCGATGAGCGGCGAGGACGACGGCGCCACGAAACGCCATGAACCGACGCAGAAAAAACTCGACGACGCGCGCCGCAAGGGCGAGGTCCCCAAATCGCTCGACCTGGCGGCGGCGGCAGGATATGTCGGCCTGCTGCTCTGCTTCTGGGCGCTGGGTGAACCGGCGGTGCTGCAGGTGGGTGCAAGCCTTCAGAGCCTCATCGCGAATGCCGGCCCGCTGAGCCGCCCCGGCGCCGGGCCGCAAGCGGCCTGGGCGATGAAGACCGCGATTGCCAACAGCATCGCCCCTCTCGCCGCGTGGTTCCTGATCCCGGGTCTTCTCGTCGTGCTAAGCCTGTTTGCACAGCGCGGCCTCACCTTCAGCCCGGAGAAGGTCCGGTTCAAGCTCTCGCGCGTCTCGCCGATCCAGAACGCGAAAAACAAGTACGGGCTGAGCGGTTTGTTCGAATTCACCAAGAGCCTTGTCAAGCTTGTGATCTATTCGACCATCCTGGGCCTCTTTCTGAGCGCCAATCTCGACCGGATCGGCACCACGCTTATGACAGGGCCGGGACCTGCGACGCTCCTGCTGGCGCAGGTCATGATCGAGTTCCTGCTGATCATCGTGCTGATTGCGCTGGCCATCGGGTTCGTCGACCTCATGTGGCAGCGGGCGGATCACCTGCGCAAGAACCGGATGTCCGACAAGGATCTGCGCGACGAGAACAAGGAGACCGAGGGCGATCCGCACATGAAACAGGCGCGTCGGGAAAAGGGCCAGCAGATCGCGGCGAACCGGATGCTGAACGATGTGCCCGGGGCCGATGTGGTGATCGTGAACCCCACGCATTTCGCCGTCGCCCTGAAATGGGACCGCCAGCGCGGCAGCGCGCCGATCTGTGTCGCCAAGGGGCAGGACATTATCGCGAAACGCATCCGCGAAATGGCCATCGAAGCGGGCGTGCCGATCCGAAGCGATCCGCCCACGGCACGGGCCCTGCATGCAAGCACCGAGATCGGGCAGGAAATCGCGGTCGAGCATTACCGCGCGGTTGCCGCCGCCATTCGCTTTGCCGACGGGTTGCGGCGCCGGACAGGGGAGGAGATAAGACCATGAGCGGCGAAGAACGGCTGGCCCGGCTGACCGACATGGCCTATCGGTCCGAGCTGGCAAGGATCGAGGCGCTGGCCGCGACCGAGCGCCGGCTCAAACGCTATCTCGAGGAATTGAACGATCTCGGCGCGGTATCCGATCCGGATACCGCGCTGAACATGGGTCTGTCGAGCTTTGATCGTGGCTGGCAACGCTGGAAGGCGATGAAGCGGGCCGAAACCAACCTGCGCCTGGCCGAGATCCGCGCCCGCAAGGCACAGGCCGCCGCAGCCCTGCACCGAGCACTTGCGCGAAACGATGTGGCGCAAGGGCTGCGCGATCACGCGCGCCGGGTAAAGGCCCGCGAGGCGACATTGAAACAGATGGAAACACTCCAGGATCAGGCGCTTCTGGCGGCGTTGTCGATGCGGCGGTGAACTCCGGCCCGGTTGGCCGTCATGGCTTTCGGAAAAGGGTCATGGACTCTCGGCTCAGTTGTCCTGGCGCACGATGTCGACGATCAGGATGTCCGTGATCAGGTCACCAAGCGCATTTCGCGCAGCTTCGCGCAGGCTGTTGCGCAGGTTGCCAAGATTGCCGGCACTGGTGAAGGCCCCCCGAAAGCCGCCCCTGTTGGCGTGGGCGAAGAGCTCTTGCAGGAAGACATCGCGCACCTTGGGCTCCATCATGTAGAGCCTTTCCCGCTGTCCTGACGGAATCTCGACCCCGAGGGTCAGGACAACCAGCGACGTGACCCTTTCCCCCTCGACCAGCGGCACGATGAACTGGTTGTTGAGCTTGATGTAATCCTGCTCCGGCCCGGCGCCATCCTCATGGCCGACCTTCCGCTCAGGCGGCGCGTCGGCTGTGTCCTCCGCCGGAGGGTCGGTCGGCGGAACCGGGCGCATGTAGAGGCCGCCGCCGATGCCGGCACCCGTCCCGATCATGAGCAGGAGGAGAGGAATGAGGGTCTTGAGCATGTCGGAGCCTCGCAACCCTAGAATGGCAGGACGATATCGAGCATTTGCTGCCCGTATCGAGGTTGTTGCATGTCGGAGATCTGTCCCCGGCCCCCATAGGACACGCGCGCCGAGGCAATCTTGTCATAGGTGATCTCGTTGCGGCGCGAAATGTCTTCGGGGCGCACGAAACCCGAGACCAGAAGCTCGCGCAATTCGTAGTTCACGCGCACCTCCTGGCTTCCGGATATGGCCAGCACACCGTTGGGCAGGATCTCGGTCACCGTGGCGGCGACCCGCAGGGTGAGCTTTTCGTTGCGCCGCACCGAACCGTCGCCATCCGAGCGCGAGGCCGAATCTATCGCAACAGCACTGTCCATCGCGGCACCCTCGGGCAGTTTCCGGTCGGCGCGTTGGGGCAGGCCGAACAGCCCCGGCAAGGACAGGCTTTCCGAACCGCTGCGCGCGCGTGAACTCTTGTTGGACATCTCGGCCTTCTCGTCGATCTCGATCACGACGGTGAGGATATCGCCCCGCTTGGCCGCGCGGCGGTCACCGAGAAGCGACCGCTGCCCGGAGCGCCAGAGCGAGGATTCGGTGGTCGCGGTGGCGCGCGCGCCATGCGTCGGCAAGCCGGGAAAGAGCATCGCGACATGCTCGGGGTTGCCAAGCTCCCTGGTTTCGGAAAAGTCCGGCGCCTTGCCGAGATGGTCGCCCCGGCCACAGCCCGCCAGCGCAAGGATCAGAGCGACGGCGGCTTTGGACGCGCGGCGTGGGATCTGGTCTGTCATCGGCATCCTCACTGAACCAGGACCGTGCCATCGGGGCGCACCACCCCCATGACGATGTTACGCGACGAAGTGTTCATCACCTTGATCACTTCGCCCTTGCCCGCCCGGTCGAGCGCCCTGCCCTCGGCCCTGATTTCCAGCTCTCCGCGCGCGAAGACGAGCAGGACCAGTTGGTTGCGTTCGATCGTTGCCGGGGGACCGACATCCTGCGGCCGGATCGGGCGGCCCGCGTAGAGCGCGACACGCGCTTCGAGGCCAATGAGTTCATCGACTGAATCGAACCCTTCGACACCCGGCAGGGGGCGCAGCGCGAGATCGCCCTGCCCGATCACGGATTGCGGACGGATCGTGTGGACCGGCACCACGACATCGGCCAGCGCAGGCATGGCGAGCAGGGCCCAGCTCAGGGCGATCGCGCAGCGCATCACCGCACCTGTGTCGTCGCGCCGAGCATCTGGTCGGCGGCCGATATGATCTTGGCATTCATTTCATAGCCGCGCTGGGCCTCGATCAGTTCGGTGATCTCGAGCACGGGATCGACCGAGCTATCCTCGAGATAGCCTTGTCGCAGCGTGCCCAGCCCGTCCTGACCGGGGGTCGAGACGACCGGCGGACCCGAGGCTTCGGTCTCGGTAAAGAGGTTCGAGCCGCGCGCCTCGAGCCCCTTTGGATTCGTGAACCCGACGAGGCCGATCTGGCCCAGAAGCTGCGCTTCTGCGGCATCGTCGAAATAGGCATAGACCTCGCCCTCGGCATTGATCGCGATCGATCGTGCCTCCTGTGGAATGGTGATTTCGGGCGCGACGGGAAAGCCGTCGGAGGTCACGATCAGCCCGTCACCTGAGCGTTTGAGCCCCCCATCGCGGGTATAGGCGGCCTGCCCCGAGGGCAACGTCACCTCGAGAAACCCGGGCCCGTCCATGGCCAGATCGAGATCACCGCCCGTGGCCGAAAGCGACCCCTGCGCGAGATGGAGGGAAACGGCGGTGGGGCGCACCCCGAGGCCAAGCTGCACACCGGTGGGCAGCACCGTGCCGTCGGATGCGTTGATCGTGCCGGGCCGCGCCATCTGCTGGTAATGCAGGTCGGCAAACTCGGCCCGGCGGGCGTTGTAGCCGGTCGTGGACATGTTCGCGAGGTTGTTCGAGATGGTCTCGACCCGCATCTGCTGGGCGGCCATGCCGGTGGCCGCGATTGTCAGTGCCCGCATGTCATCATCCTTCACTTGATCAGGGTTTTCATCGCCTCGCGGAGGCGTTCGTTTTCGGTATCGAGAAAGCTCTGCCCAAGCTCATAGGCGCGCTGCACCTCGATCATGCGGGCGACCTGCCCGATCGGGTCGACGTTGGAGTTCTCGAGGAACCCCTGCACGATGCGCCCCGTCTCGGACGGCTCGACCCCCGCTTCGGACCGGAACAGCACCCCACCCTCACGGATCATCGCGTTGGGATCGACCGGAAGGTAGAGGCCGACCTGAGCCAGCGGACGCCCGTCCGCGCTCATCGTGCCATCGGCGGCGACCGAGAGGTCGGTGGCGTCGGGCGGCACGAAGATCGGGGCACCGCCCGCATCGAGAACCCGCATCCCGTCGGGATTGACCAGCTCGCCCTCGGCATTCGTCGTGAAGGCACCCGCCCGGGTCAGGCGTTCGCCCTGCGGGGTGTCGAGCATGAAGAACCCCTCGCCCTCGATCGCGAGATCGAGCCGCCCGCCGGTCTCGCCCAGCGCGCCCTGCAGCATCGAGGTGTCATGCGCGGTCGCCCCCGACATCGACAGCGCGGGCTGCCCGTCGAGCGCCGCGACATGCTCGGAAAAGATCAGCCCCTCCTGCCGGTAGCCGGTGGTGGCGGCGTTGGCGACGTTGTTGGCCACGATCTGCATTTCGCGCATCAGCCCGGACTGGCGCGACAGGGTGACATATCCGGTTGTATCCATTTTCAGCCTCCGGCAATGAGCGGCACGATGGCCTGTTGAAAGAAATCGACCAGCGTTTGCGCCATGAACCCCATCGCGACCCAGAACACGCCGACGATGGCCGCCAGTTTCGGCACGAAGGTCAGGGTCATTTCCTGGATCGAGGTCAGCGCCTGAAAGAGGCCGACGACGACCCCGGCAAAAAGCGCAACAGCGAGGATCGGAAACGAGGTGATGACCGCCACCCAGAGCCCTTCGCGCAGCGTGTCGAAGAAGACGCCCTCATCCATCACGCGGCGGCCCTAGACCGGCATCCGCAGGATTTCCTGGTAAGCCTCGACGATCTTGTCGCGCACGGTCACGACGGTTTCGACCGCCATTTCGGTTTCGGCCAGCGCATGGACGAGCGCGTGCGGATCGGCGCCCGTGGTCATCGCCGCCTTGGCGAGATCCTCGCTTGCATGAAGGGTTTCGGTGAAATCGCGGA
This sequence comes from Aquicoccus sp., assembly GCF_041686535.1. Lineage (NCBI taxonomy): Bacteria > Pseudomonadati > Pseudomonadota > Alphaproteobacteria > Rhodobacterales > Paracoccaceae > Aquicoccus > Aquicoccus sp. The sequence goes on from NZ_JAWLDS010000003.1 coordinate 19,302, forward strand.
CCGCGCCGCCAAGCGCGCCACCGGCATCATCGCGGCGCATCTGCGCGCCACCGGCCTGCCCCGGGTCGGGCTCCGTCGCGGGGCGAAGGCCGGCATAGCTTCTGGCGGCATTGAGGGCATTGATATCCATTCTGGATCTCCTTTTCTGGGGTTACCTGCGCAAGAGATCGAACAGGCTGCCCGACATTTGCCGGGCCTGGTCGAACAATTTGAGATTCGCCTCGTAACTGCGCTGAGCCTCGCGCGCGTCGGCGATCTCGATCACCAGATCGACATTCGATCCGGCATAATGGCCGGTGTCATCGGCCAGGGGGTGACCCGGGTCATAGACCTCTTCAGGCGCCCGCGGATCGAGTGCGACGCGCCCGGCCTCGACCCGGCCGACCCCGTCACGCCCAGCCGCGAACACCGTCTCGAACGGGATCGTCTTGCGCCGGTATCCTGGCGTGTCGGCATTGGCGATATTCTCGGATACGTGACGCAGGCGCTGGGCCTGCGCTCTGAGCCCGCTGCCCGAGACGTCGAGGGAGTTGGAAAATTCGCCCATCATCCGCCCCCTCAACCCTTGCCAAGGCTGGCGCGCAGCACGTTGAGGCCCGAGCGATAGATCGCGAGCGCGCGGTCATGCTGGCGCTTGACCTCGACCGCCCTGAGCGTCTCTTCCTCGATGGTGACGCCGTTGCCGTTGGGGTCGTTCTGCTGGCCGGTCTCGACGATCTCCGGGGCGGCAGGGCCGGTGACGCCGTGCAGGTGGCGCGGCCGCGTCGCGCGCGGGTCGAATCCGCCGGCCTGCGCCGCGAGCGTGTCGGCGAACGAGACGGTATCGCGGGCCTTGTATCCGGGGGTGTCGGCATTGGCGACATTCTGCGCCACGACGGCCTGTCGCGTTCCCGCATGCGTGGCCATCGCGTGCGCGAGTTGGAAATATTCGATCTTTGCAAGCATCGGGGCTTCTCCCTCGATTGGTTTCAATCAAGGCTTAACCCCGATTCCTTTAGAAACGGTTTTCAGATCATCAATGGAGAGTTCGCATGCCCGATTCCGGTCTGAACCGCATCACAGAGCAGATTCGCGACCTGCGCGCCGTGCACCTTGTGGGGCGCATCACTGCCGTGAATGGTGGATTGCTGCATATCGGCGGGATGCAGGACGCGGCGCGAATCGGTGATCGGGTGAGGGTGGCACGCCGTGGCGGCCCGCCCCTCGACGGGGAGGTTCTGCAATTGAGCGCGGAGCACGCGGTCATCCTGCCCGAAGCGGCACCCGATGGCGTGTCGCTCGGGGATCGGGCGATCCTCAAGGAGGCGGGGACGATATCGCCCGCGGATGATTGGATCGGGCGGGTGATCGACCCCTACGGCGCACCGCTTGACGGGCGGCCGCTTTTGCGGGGCGGCATGGCGCGTGCCCTGCGTGCGCCGCCCCCCGCCCCGGCGACGCGCCACGCGCTGGGTGCGCGGCTCGAAACCGGGATGGCGGTGTTCAACACCATGTTGCCGCTGGTCGAGGGGCAGCGGCTGGGCCTGTTCGCCGGGTCGGGCGTGGGCAAGACGACGCTGCTCGCGCATCTCGCGCGTCATGTCGAGGCCGATGTGATCGTGATCGCCATGATCGGTGAGCGCGGGCGCGAGCTGCGGGAGTTCGTCGATACCGTGCTCGGCGCCGAGGGGATGAAGCGCGCGGTGGTGGTGGCGGCCACGTCGGACCAATCACCGCTGACGCGGCGGCGCTGTGCCTGGACCGCGATGGCGGTGGCCGAGCATTTCCGCGACCAGGGCTGCAACGTGCTGTTCCTCGGCGATTCGATCACCCGGTTCGCCGAGGCGCATCGCGAGGTGGCGGTGGCCGCAGGGGAATTGCCATCGCTGCGCGGCTATCCACCCTCGACCGCGCACACGATCATGTCGCTTTGCGAGCGCGCGGGCCCCGGCACGGGCCATTCGGGCGCGATCACGGCGGTGTTCACGGTGCTGGTGGCCGGGTCGGACATGGAGGAGCCGATCGCCGACATCCTGCGCGGGGTGCTCGACGGGCATGTCGTGCTCGACCGCCAGATCGCCGAGCGCGGGCGCTATCCGGCAATCGACCTCTTGCGCTCGGTCTCGCGCAGCCTGCCCGACGCGGCCAGCGACGAGGAGAACAAGGTGATCGCCGAGGCGCGGCATCTTCTGGGCGTCTATGCCCGGTCAGAAATGATGATTCGCGCCGGGCTCTATACCGAGGGCAGCGACCCCGAGACCGACCGCGCGATCCGGGTCTGGCCACAGCTTGACGCCTTTCTTGCCGAGCGCGAAACCCAGGATATCGCGAACAGCTTCAACCGGTTGCGGCTCATGTTGCGGCGCGCGGCCAATGCGGCGGCTGGCGGTATGGCGCGACAGGCCCGCGCGGGCGCAAGCCCTGTCCGGCCCGCCGAGCGCGGCGCGGCGGTGGCAAGCGGCGAGGTCACCGCAGCATCGCTGCCGGGGGTGCCCGACACCAGATGATCGGCTCACACAGGGTCCGCCGCCGCCGACTGCAAGAGCGTGAGCGCGATACTGCCCGCGGTGTTGGCCGGGCCGGTGTCGATCTGCGAGCGCACGAGAAACCGCTGGATAATGCGATCAAGGCTCTCGGGCGTGGCGATCTCGTCGATCTCGCTGCTGCCGAACTGGCCATCGGCCTTGTCGCGAAAGATCTCGAGCTGTTTGTCGAGGTCGATCTGGCCAAAGCTCCCGGGCAGGCCCAGCGCAACCTCGAACACCTTGCGCAAGGGCGCGTTACCCATCACGCGGAACCATTTCGTTTCATTCGTGCCGCCCTCCCCCGCGATGCGCGGCAATTCGCTCTGGGCGTTGAGGGCGAGGCGCATCTCCTCCTGCTGATCGCCCACCGCCACTTCAAAGGATTTCGACAGGTAGCGGTCGACGATCCCGTCCGCGAAATCCGAAAGCTTGCTGCGCGGCACCGAGAAATCGCCGAACCCGAACGCCTTGGAAAAGGACTTGTATCGGTCATCGGCCATCCGGTTGGCCAGCGCATCGGGCTTGATCGTTCCGTCTTCGAGCATGCGCTGGACAAAATAGCGATTGTCTATGTCATCCTGAAGCCCGAAGGCGCCCAGCGCCACCGAAAGGAGCCGCCGGTCCGAGACAAGCTCTGCGGCCGTGTCGATCCGGCCGATCCGCTCCTTGAAATATTCGGTGTCGCGCTGGATTGCAGGAGCGGCGCGAAAGGCCGCCTCCTGTGTCGGGCGGGTCTGCTGAAGAAAGCGCCAGCCGACAAGACCGCCAGACGGGATGACCGGCTGGAACGCCATCATTGCACCCCGGCGGCCAGGAGCCGTTCCTCGCGCGGCAAGAGCGCGCGCAGCGCCTTGAGACATTGATAATACTGCGCGTCCAGCACGGCCTCGGTGGCCAGCGCCAATTGCCGGCGGCTGTCATGATCGGTCAGCACCTGGCTCAACTCCTCGATCCGGCGCAAGAGGGGCATGCGCGCGTCATCCGGCGTGGCATCGCCCGTCAGGACAAGCTGCGCAGCATAGCAGACGCGGCGCACCGGCGTATTGGCCTCTTCGGGATGGATCGCGTCGCGCAGGCGCAGGATATTGGCATTGGGCGACATGATCGACAGGCGCGACCGGCGGTCACCATTCTCGATCACCGCACCGTTGATGAGGACCCGTTCCTTCGGACCAAGCTTGAGAACAAGGCCACTCATTCCCCCGCCCCCCCGGCGCGCAGGCCGCGCATCACCGCGGCGTTGATCTCGAGAAGCGGCGCGACGCTGGCCTCCTTGCTCAGGACCCGGCCGCTGTAATCGTGCGTGAATTCGGCCAGGTAGAAGATTCGCGCCCTGAGTTCGGCCGGCAGGGGGTTGTCCTGATCGGCAACATCGGCGGCCAGCATGGTCCAGAGGCGGCGATTGGCATGCACCGCCTCGGCCAGGGCCGGAAAGCCGGGCCGTCCGAGCAGCGCCGCGGCGCGCAGCCGTTGTGTGACGCGCGCGACGACATCGTATTCGGTGCCGCGGGGCGTGCGGATCGGTGTGTTCTGGGTGGAATAGGCGGCACGCGCCATCATTTGAGATTGCAAGGCTCGGTCCTTTCCGTTGTCTGTTACTGCATGCGAGGCAGAATGGCCCGGGCGCCGGTTCGTGGCGCCCGGGCCGGTTCAGATCAGCGGAACAGGGACAGGAGTGCCTGCGGAGATTGATTGGCGATCGAGAGCGATTGTGTACCCAACTGCTGTTGCACCTGAAGTGCCTGAAGCCGGGCGGAAGCCTCTTCCATATCGGCATCCACCATCGCCCCGATCCCCGACTTGAGCGAATCGGTCAGGCTCGAGATGAACTCGGACTGGGTGTTGATCCGCCCCTCGACCGAGCCGAAAGCGGAAGCGGCCGTGATGGAAGTATCGATCAGGGATTCGATCGAGCCGAGCGCGGCGGTCGCGCCTGCACCCGAGGACACGTCGATCGCCGACAGCGCACCGAGCCCGCCGGAACCGGCGTTGGTGAACTGGCCGCTGACCGACAGGCCATCGGTACCATCCTCGTTGGTGACGACCAGGCGACCGCTGTTTGCCGCGTCGTAATCGACCGACACGTCGGCATCAGACGCCTCGATCGCCGATTTCACGCCGAGGGCAATGACGTCATTGGTCGAGGTCGCGTCGATATCGGCCTGGGTGATGGTATAGGTCACCTCGGTCTCGCCCAACCGCAGGCTCACGCTGTCGCCGGCGCTGTAGCCCGCATTGGCAAGCGTATCGAATTCGATCTGGCCACTGTCGTCTGTGCCACCATTGGCATCGAGCGAAAAGCCGAACGTGTCGCGGTTGTCGGCCGCGACACCGTCGGTGTTCGTGCCCTCGAAACCGGAAATCGCGGTATATCCGCCGGTCGAGAGGTCCTGCGCCGTTACCGTGATCGACGACGACGAGACATTGCCGGTTGAATCGCGATCAAGCGAGGACAGGATGTCAGCCGAGGCCGTCGAACCGTCGACAAGGTTCAACCCGTTGAACTGGGCGGCACTCACGACCGAGTCGATCTGGTTGCGCAACGCGGTCACATCGTCGTTGATCTTGGCGCGGTCGACATTGTCTTCCTGCGCGGCGACGATCTTGCCCTTCATCTCGGTCAGCAGATCGGTAATCGATTCGGCGGCATTGCGCGCCACCGCGACGGTGGATTCGCCCAGCGCAAGGCTGTCCGAGATCGCCTTGAACCCGTTGACGTCGGACTCCATCACTTTCGAAATGGCCCACACGGCCGAGTTGTCCTTGGCCGAGGCCACCGATTTGCCGGTCGAGATCTCACTTTGGACACCGGAAAGGTTCTTGTTGATGCCTTTGAGGGTTTGCAGCGCGACCATTGCGCTGTTGTTGGTCAGAATGCTGGACATGGTGTTGCGTTCCCTTGGTCATTGGACGCTTTGCGCCCGTTTCATATCCCGCCGCTCACGCGGTCGGAGCCAGGTCGTTCTGACACGTGCAACACCGCCGATCGCGATGCCGCGCCATCCGTCTGGATGCCCGCCCACCATGTCCGCATACATCCTAATGGTTTCCTAAGTTCCGTTCCCGATCTTGCCTGCATTTTAGGTGATTTCGAGTGTTTCTCAGGCGCGTCTTTCGACAACGTGGTCGATGCTGCCCTCGATCGTGGTGCGGCGGCCGGTTTGGTCGTAGGTGTCAAGCGAGCGGCGCATCCGGTGCAGCGCCCCGATTCGCCCGGCAACCCCGCGGATCCCCGCAAGCGCGCTGTCGAGAAGCGCCTGGTTGCGTTCGAGCCGGGTGCGCACCGCGTGAAGCATGTCTTCGGTCAGGTCATCGGCCGCATCCAGTTGATCGATCAACGCCGCCTTGTCATCCAGCATCCCGATCAGCCGCTCGAAATCACCTGCAAGCAGTGCCGCCCTTTCCGCCTCGAGAAGCGCCACGAGCGCCTCGACTGCATCATGGCGCGAGCCGGTTTCATCTGTCATCCCTGTTCTCCTTCAATGCATGGAAAAGCGTCTCGGCGAGGCCGATCCCGCCCTGTTTGACCATTTCCGCGGCCTGTGCGTCGCGCAGGAGCGAAGCGAACTGCGCTTCGCCGGCACCGCCGCCGAAACTCTCGCGCGGCTCCCCGAAACCGGCGCTTTCGAGCATTTCGGACAGAAAGACGGTTTCGAGTTTCTGCGCGGCCGCGAACAGGTCCGAATCCCGTGCCGCGCGGTTTTCCGTGGCCGGCCGCGCGACCGCGCCGGAGAGCCCCGCGGGCGCATGGGGCAGGATGGGAAGATCGGTCATTCACATGCCTCCAATTGATCGGTTTTTTTTCGTTGTACCCGATGCCGGGTAAAGAACCGGTAACCGCAATCTGGAATGCTTGGCCCGTAATGGAAGAACTTCGAGGGCCAGATGACGGCAATCACGACAAATTCGGTGATGAGCGGGCAAGCGGCAGATCGCACGCCCGGGGCCCACGCGCAGGGGCGGGCACCGGACGGGCAGGCGGATGCGCTGCGCTTTTCCGACATGATGCAAGCGGGCAAGCGCCCCGCCCAACCTTCAGTGGGCGATCCGGGCAGAGCCCCCCAGGCGCCTGAGCCGGCACCCGATCTGGGCGTGTCGGGCGCACGGGACGAGGGAACGGAAACGTCGCCTCGGCCCGGGATCACGGACCCCGGCGCAGAGGACGAAACCAACCCGGCGACCATGCAGGCAACCCATCCCGACATTGCCAACGAACCCGATACCGCGCCGCATCCAGCGGCACGTGAGGAAGAGCCCGCGACAGCGGCTGCGGCTTTCGCGGCTCCGGCGCCGCTCCCTGACAGGCCCGGCCCTGATCACAGGGCCGCGGCATCCGGCAAGAAACAGCAGTCGTCAATGCCACCGCGGACAGGAGGAACAGACGGCATTCCCACCCCCCCGAAGGGCGAGGGTTTCGCCACTCCGGTGCACAAGCTCTTCGAAACGGGCAGTGACCACCATGCAACGCGCGCCGCCGCATTGGCGCGGCCGGACATCCAACTTCCGGCACAAGCCATCGCCTCGAACGCGGCGCGGGCCCGGCTCACCGAAATTTCAAAAAATGCCCCGACACGGCAGCAAGGCACCAAAGAGCCTCTGCCGATCCCCGGCGCGGAACGCAAGGCTGCCGACATGGCCGGAGGCCAGTCCGGCACACCGCATGTGCCAGGTCCGGAACGGCTGGTGACATCGCTACGGCAGCCTGCCGTCCTCCCACTGTTGGCCGCCACCGCCGAGTCGGTCCTGCCCGCGACCGCTTCGAACCGAAGCGACCGTGCCAGCCTGGCTGACCCTTTGGGAGAGTTCGCCGCACTCTCGGGGGCCGAGACCACAACGCGAGACCTGCGCCCCTCGGGTCCGCTCATCGCGCGCCATGGTCCCGACCTGCCACAGCATATCGCCCGCCAGATCGCCGAATTCGCCCCGCAGCCGCAGCAGGCGACCGAGGTCCGGCTCAACCCCGAAGAGCTTGGACGGGTGCGAATGACCATGATCCAGGCCGAGGGTGCGATCTCGGTCAGCATCACCGCGGAACGCGGCGAGACGCTTGACCTCATGCGGCGACATATCGGCCTTCTGGCGGAAGAGTTCCGGCAGATCGGCTATGGCAGCATCACATTCGACTTCGGCCCCGAAGGCCAGCGCCAGGGGCGCGGGCACCCGGCGCCGGACGAAGACCCGACACACGCCGACGCAGGCCAGCACCCGGGCGCGCCCGAGAGAGACGCGTCGCCTGCGCGCGCGCTCTCGGCCCACATTGCGAGCGGCTCGATCGATATCCGCCTTTAACGAAAGCAGCGCATGATGACAGACCCAACAACGCCCCTTTCCTCAACTTCCCACGCCGCCGCCGCGCAAAGTGCGCGCGCCCGATCCGGCGAGACGCAAAGCGTGATCGGTTCGGATTTTCAGACCTTCCTGGAAATGCTGACCACCCAGATGCAGAACCAGGATCCCCTCAATCCGATCGACAGTTCGGACTACGCGGTGCAACTGGCCACGTTCTCATCTGTCGAACAGCAGGTTCTGACCAATGATCTGCTGAGCGGGTTGGCGGCGAATATCGCGGCGTCGGGCGTGACACAGCTTGCCTCGCTGGTGGGAATGGAGGTGCGCAGCACCGCCGCGGCCCGGTTCGATGGCGCGCCCCTGAACCTCGCACCCGAGGTCGACCCGCAGGCCGATGCGGCATGGCTTGTCGTCAACGACGAGACCGGAACCGAGGTTCAGCGTCACCCGCTCGACCTTGCCGGTGGCCCGGTGGCATGGGCCGGGGTCGACGCGGACGGCGCCCCGTTGGCGCCGGGGCTTTACAGTTTCACGGTCGAGAATTTCGCGAAGGGAGAACCCGTTTCCACGACCCCGGTCGAAACCTATTCCAGGGTGATCGAGGCGCAGAACGTGGAGGGCAGCTTGCAGCTTGTCCTCGATGGTGGCGCGACGGTCGCCGCAGACGATGTTCTGGCGCTGCGCCACCCGACCTGAGCGCGCGAAGCGAGCGGCCTGAACAGCCTGTCCCGACAACCTCTTGGCGAATCAATCATGCCGGAACACCGGGCATTCATAGGATTGACCGCTTCGCGGCAATTCCACGTCACCGAGCCACGTCGATGCAAAAATGCAACGCAGCACAGCGCCGTATCGCGGAAAATCAGCACGGTTCTGCCCAAGATTGGAGCAGATCGAAACGGAAACGCCGGCACCGCAAAAATCTGTTTTCAAGCTGAATGATACTGTGCGATAGTGTTATCGGTCACGTTGGCACTTGCCGACTCAACTAAGGTTTGGAGAAAGTTATGAAAAAGATTTCGACGATCGCAGCCGTTGCTGCTCTCGCCGCTGCTACCGCACTGCCGGTTGCCGCTGAAACCAAGACCCAGGACGATCCGTTCGTGTCGACCCAAGGTGCCGGGCTTGGCCTTGGCGCCGGTGGCGCAGGTGTTGCAGCCGTCGCCGTCGTCGGTGTGGCCGTTGCCGTTGCCGCAAGCGACGGAACCTGAAACGATCGCCGACAGGCGACCGGTTTTTAGAAACGGCGGCCTTCGGGCCGCCGTTTTCATTTGGTCACTTACTTGCGCAGGGCCTGGATAAAGATGTGTCCTGTATCGGGGCTCGCCCACTGGCGCGACTGTACGACGTCGCCCCGCGTGTCGACCATGTAGGTGTTCACGAAACTGCGCGCTCCGGTGTCGCAGCTTTCGGTCATCTCGATCGCTCTCGCCTTGAACCGCACGCTTTCGACCAACTTCTCGCCGCCACGGGTCACGCGGCACGTCGCACGCATCTCCACCGTGTGGTTTTCTCCGTCGAGATAGCGGTGAACGCGCTGCGCCTGCCCCGACCGCCGCGCGGTGACGAGCGCGGCAATCTCGTCGGTTTCGGATGACATGATGTCATTTCCGAGCCCCCGCGTCGCGGTGATCAGCCCGTCCTTCATGGTGATCGTCCGACGGTCGGGCGCGGCCCATGTGCCATGGGGACCATTGGTCTCGATCCGGGTCAGAAGCGTCGTGCTGTTGCGCGCCTCGACCACGGCAAGGCTCAGCGGCAGATCGGTGCCCTTGAGCCCTGCATCAATCTCGGCCGCGATCTGTTCGGCTGTGGCGCCGCCGTTGTCTTCCTGTCCCGATGACGTGAACACGTCCGAGGCCGCAGTCCTGAGCACCTCGAGCTGACTCTGGCCGGGCCGGTTGCCGCAGGCGGCAAGGACAAGGCAGGCACTCAACAGCAGGCCGACATGTGAACGCTTCATCTCCAGAATTTCCCCCATGTCTTGGCCATCTGCGGTCGGTGGGTGTCGCGCACCGCCTCGTAAAGCCGACCATCCACATTGACGCGCGCACCGCCATCACGGGTCAGCGACCGGATCATGAGGTCGTTTTTCTTCCGCGTGGCCGAACCGATCGCCCAACTCATCGGAATGGTGATGCGGATGCCCTTGTCGAATGATCCCTCGCCAAAGGCGGCGGCCGACACGTCGGTCTTGGTCACATAGGCCCCCACACGCCAGCCATTGTCGAATTCCCGGTCAAGCGCCACGGTGGCCCCCCAGTCGCCGGCAAGGTATCGGCCCATGTCAAGCTGACCGTGAAAGCCGTTACCGAAATCGTAATAAGCCGACAGATGGCCGGTCGCGATATCGTAATCGCGCAGTCCGAAACCCTGATCAAAGTCGCGCTGCGCGACATAGTTCAACTCGGCGCCCAGCGCGAGAGGGCTGTCCACCGGTTTCCAAAGGACCTCGCCCGAGGCACCGGCATACATCTGTTCGAGGTAGCCGAAGGTCAAGCGGCCATACCAGTCGTCACCCAGCCGGCCGTATTTCGCGATTGTCAGGTGATCGAGCCGCGGGTCGTTGCCCTCGGAATAGAAACGCGCGTTCGAGCGCACTTTTGGCAGCGTGCCCGGACCCGCCCCCGACCGGCCACTGGGGGGATCGTCGAGATTCCCCGCCGCCTTGACCGACACAGCGCCTGACAGGACCCAGCCGGGCGCGACGTGATAGTCGCCCGACAGGCGCACCCCCGCATCTGCCTTGACCGGCGAATCCGGATCGAAAACACCGAGTTTCAAGAACGGGGCGAGGCTCCATTCCAGCCGCGGATAATTGTCCGGGGCAACGTCCATTCCCGCCCATGCCGCGCCATCGCCGCTGAAGGTCACGCGATCGAACATCTCTGCGGCGGGCGCGTTTTCCAGTGCCTCGATATCGCTTCGCCGCATGGTCACCGCACCGGCCGGCATGCCGCGATAGCTTTGCCCGATGGTGAAATGTTCGACCGAATCCGGCATCACGCGGCTCAGAACGCGAGCCGCACGGCCAGCGGCCTGAGATTCGACATCCCAGCGGTGGTTACGCAAGAGAACCCGCGCATGCCGGGAGTCGACCTCCATCCCCTCGAGGATCAGCCCCTCCCGGGCCAGGCTTTGCGCAACCTCGTCGCTCAACGTGTCGCGGGCACCGGGCGTGTCGGCCCAGCCCAGATCCCGGGCCGAGAACTCCGGGCGCACCGAAACCGGCACGGGGGCCGTATCGGACCCGCCCGGTACCGGCGATGCCTTGGGGTTGAGTGCAATACTCATCCGCACCCCCACTTCCGAGCCATACATGTAATAGGCGCCGAGGTTGATGCTGTCACTGACCTGGTAATCGAGGCCGAAATTCCACGGGCTTTCACGTCGGAACAGGTTCGCCCCCGGGTCCTGCCCGGCGCCACGCTCTTCGAGATAGGCGTCGGTCGAATACTCGGCCTTGAAGCTCAGCCGCTCGCTCGCCTGGTAGCTCAGCCCGCCAAAACCCGACATCGGCCCGCGGAACCATCTGTCTGTGTTTGGAATGCCGCCGGAGCCGATCACGCCTGTCGGGCGGGTGCCGGTGCTCCCGAAACTGTCGAAACTGCCCAGCCGTCCCCAACCGACTCCACCGGTCAGGCGCAGCCGCGATCCGATCTCCTTGGTCGCGACCACGTATTCACCGCCGTAAAGCCCGGTGCCCATGAAATCGCGCAAACCGACCGCCACCGCCGGCCAGTAGTCCCCTTCGGTCAGGACCTGATAGCGCAGATCGAAGCTGCGGTCATAATAGGACGAATTGGGATAGGGATTCGCCCCGCCCCGTCCCGGACGGTAGTCGCGCAACGACGAATAGCGAAACGATCCGGTCAGGCGCGGCGCGACCTGAAAGCTCAACGTCGTCTTGGTGGTGTCCCCGAAATGCGAAACCGTGGCGGACAATTCCCCGTCCTCGGCCATCTCGGCCGTGGGCATGTCGATCAACCCACCGGGCGTGCCATACATGTTCTTCGATCTGGTGGTCAGGTTGTCACCATGGGCCGCCATCGGCACCATCGCCACAAACCCGACAATCATCGCCGGCGTCGTAACCCGCATCGCGCTGCCACTCCAATTAATCCATGACAGCTTATGCGATACTGCACCGTGAAAAAACAGCCCATTTCACCGTGAAACACGCGCCCGCCAAACTGTCACAAATCTGCCAGTGCAAATGAGCGCGCCGCAGATCGTCATTGTGACATCACAAGCGCAGCGCCCCCCGCTCCCAGCGCCACACCACCGACAAGCCAAAGCGCGTGCACCCATGGACGGGTCTCGGGCCGGGGCGGGGCAGGCGGAAGGCTTTGCCGGATGAGCGCGGCCTCGACCATGCCGGGCAGGCGCGGGCCGAACCGCGCCAGCACCCGCGCGGTTTTCGCCATGTCCCGGGCCAGCGCCTTGGGGCCGATGGATTGCTGGATGTAGTCGCCGACGATGGGCTTGGCCACGTCCCATATGTTGAGATTGGGCGACAGCGATCGCGCCACCCCCTCGACCACCACCATCGTGCGCTGCAAAAGGATCAGCTCGGTGCGCGTTTCCATTCCGAAACGCTCCGTGACTTCAAAGAGATAGCTCAGAAGCCGCCCCATCGAGATCTGGCTCGCGTCCATGCCGAAAATCGGCTCGCCCACCACCCTGAGTGCGCGGGCAAAGGCGTCCACGTCCTGATCGGCGGGCACGTATCCGGCCTCGAAATGCACTTCGGCCACGCGTTTGTAATCGCGCTGGATGAAACCATAAAGGATCTCGGCATAGACCCGGCGGGTGTATTCGTCGATATGCCCCATGATCCCGAAATCATAGGCGATGATATCGCCATTCGCCGCGACCTTGAGGTTGCCCTGATGCATGTCGGCATGAAAGAATCCGTCGCGCAACGCATGGCTCAGGAAAAGCTGCAACACCCGCTCGCCCAGCGCGCGACGATCATGGCCGGCCGCATCCAGCGCCGCGTTGTCGCCCAGCGCCACCCCCTCGGCCCAGCCCATCACCATCACGCGACGGCCCGAAAACGGCCATTTCACATCCGGCAGACTAAAGCCTGCATCTTCTGAAGTGTTGGCCGCGAATTCACTGGCCGAGGCCGCTTCGAGCCGCAGGTCGAGCTCGCCGCGAACCACGCCCTCGAAATGGGTGATCACATCGCGCGGGCGCAAGCGCCGCGATGCAGGCGACAGGAACTCGATCACATCGGCGGCAAGGTAAAAGGCGTCGATATCGCGCCGGAACGCCCGCTCGATCCCCGGCCTCAGCACCTTGACCGCCACGTCCTCGCTCGTGTCCCTGAGCCGCGCGCGATGCACCTGCGCGATCGAGGCCGCCGCCACCGGTTCGCTGAAACTGTCGAAAATCTCGCCCACGGGCAGGCCCAGCGCATCCTGAACCGTTGCGCGCGCCTCGGCCATGGAAAAGGGCGGCAGCTTGTCCTGCAAGACCCGCAGATGCCGGGCCAGCTCGTCGCCCACCACGTCGGGCCGGGTGCTCAGGATCTGCCCGAACTTGATATAGGCCGGGCCCAGCGCGCTCAGCGCGCGGGTCGCGGGCGGCATCGCGGGATCCCCCTTTTCGCCCAGCAATTGCACCGGCCAGACCAGCGCGCGCAGCACCATCCGCATGAATTTCGGCGCCTCGAACGCATCGAGGATCACCGTCATCGCCCCGGTCCGCTCCAGCGTCGCACCGGTACGGATCAGGCGGATGATATTGTGCGGACCCCTCATCCCGCGCGCCTCACAGCTTCCAGCCGGAATGCAGACAGGCAATGCCCATGGACAGGTTGCGATATTTCGCCTGCTCGAACCCGGCCGCTTTCACCATGTCGAGGAACGTCTCCTGATCCGGGAACTTGCGGATCGATTCAACAAGATACTGATACGAATCGCGGTCATTCGCGATCGCCGCACCCATACGCGGAATGATGTTGAAGGAATAAAGATCATAGATCTTCTGCATCAGGTCATTGGGAATCTGGCTGAACTCCAATACCATCAGCCGCCCGCCCGGCTTGAGCACGCGGAACGCTTCGTTCAGGGCCTCCTGCGGGCGGGTCACGTTGCGGATGCCGAACGAGATCGTGTAGACGTCGAAAACGTTGTCATCAAAGGGCAGCGCCATCGCATCGCCCACCACCCAGTCAAGACTGTGCGCCAGGTCCGCCGCCTCGGCCCGCTTGCGCCCCTCGATCAGCATCGGCTCGGTCAGGTCCAGCACCGTCGCCTCCCCATGCCCCGCGCGCTTGAGAAAGCGGAACGCGATGTCGCCCGTGCCACCCGCCACATCCAGAAGCCGCTGTCCAGGTCGGGGGGCGAGCCAGTCCATCATCGCATCCTTCCAGATGCGGTGAATGCCAAGGCTCATCGCGTCGTTCATTACGTCGTATTTCGACGCGACCGACCCGAACACGCCGCGCACACGCCCGGCCTTCTCTGCCTCGGGGATATCCTGAAATCCGAAATGCGTGGTCTTCCCGGTCATTTGGCTTGCCTTGATGCTGTCCGCCCACTCTTATACGCGGCGTTACGCGCGCACAATGCGCCCCGATGACCGCGAGGCCCCATGCCCGAGTTACCCGAGGTTGAAACTGTCCGCCGTGGTCTTGCTCCATCGATGGAGGGGCAGGTCATCACGCATGCGCAGGTCAACCGCCCAGATCTGCGCTGGCCCTTCCCGCCCGATTTCGCCGCACGCCTGACCGGGCGGCGTGTCGAACGCCTCCGCCGACGCTCCAAGTACATCCTCGCCGATCTCGACGGGGGGGACTCGCTGCTGATTCACCTCGGCATGTCAGGGCGGATGACCGTCTCGGGCGACCCGCTGGGACAATTTGTCCACACCCACCCGGCCCGCGAAAAACACGATCACGTCATTCTCGACATGGCGAACGGCGCGCGGATCACCTTCAACGATGCGCGCCGCTTCGGCGCGATGGACCTCCTGCCCACCGACCGGGCCGATGCCCATCCGCTGCTGGCCAGGCTCGGCCCCGAGCCGCTCGGCAATGCCTTCAACGAGGCGTACCTCGTCGCCGCGCTCAGGGGCAGGAACACCCCGGTCAAATCGGCCCTGCTCGATCAGCGCATCATCGCCGGCCTGGGCAACATCTATGTCTGCGAGGCGCTTTACCGCGCCCATATCGCGCCCACACGCCGTGCCGGGCGAATCTCGGCGGCGCGGGTGGCGGCACTCGTTCCGGTCATCCGCACCGTGCTGCAAGAGGCGATCGAGGCGGGCGGTTCATCGCTCAGGGATTTTCGCCGGACCAGCGGCGAACTGGGCTATTTCCAGCACCGTTTCGACGTTTACGACCGCGCGGGCCAGCCCTGCCGCACCCCCGGCTGCACGGCCACGATTCGCCGCACCGTGCAATCGGGGCGGTCGTCCTTTCACTGCCCGCAATGCCAAAGATAACTTGATCCACCCCGCCACAATGGTAAGGAATCTCCCCTAGACCGAAACAAGCGAAAGCGACATGACCATGGCCTATGAGACGATCATCGTCGAAGTAGAAGACCACGTCTGCCTCATCCGTCTGAACCGCCCCGATGCGCTCAACGCGCTGAACGACCAGCTCCTCACGGAACTGGCCAAGGCGATGACCGAGGCACAAGCCAACGACAAGGTGCGCTGCATCGTGCTGACCGGCAGCGACAAGGCTTTCGCCGCCGGGGCAGACATCAAGATGATGAGCGAGAAGAGCTTCACCGACGTCTTCACCTCGGATCTCTTCACCGACGAGACCGATGCCGTGACCCGCGTGCGCAAACCCGTCATCGCGGCCGTGGGCGGCTACGCGCTGGGCGGCGGCTGTGAACTGGCGATGATGTGCGATTTCATCATCGCCGCCGACAATGCCAAGTTCGGCCAGCCCGAGATCAACCTCGGCGTGATGGCCGGGATCGGCGGCACCCAGCGCCTGACCCGGGCCATCGGCAAGGCCAAGGCGATGGACATGAACCTCACCGGCCGCTTCATGGATGCCGAAGAGGCCGAGCGCGCCGGGCTGGTCAGCCGCATCGTCCCCGCCAAGGAGCTGATGAAAGAGGCGATGGGCGCGGCCCAGAAGATCGCCGAGAAAAGCATGATCGCCACCATGGCGGTCAAGGAATCGGTCAACCGCTCCTTCGAGACCACGCTGCGCGAAGGGCTCTTGTTCGAGCGCCGGGTGTTCCACGCGCTCTTTGCCACCGGGGACCAGAAGGAAGGCATGTCCGCCTTCCTGGAAAAACGCGAGCCACAATTCCGCGATCGATGATCGCGCCCCAGAGCACGCACAAGGCCCGGATGCGGATCGCACCGGGCCTTCTTCATTTGCGCCGGTCACGGGCTGTGGCCCGCCATGCACGTCATTTCCATCGGGGAAAGAGCGTGTGGTAGCGTGGGGCGGACTTGAACCGCCGACCCCAGCATTATGAGTGCTGTGCTCTAACCGGCTGAGCTACCACGCCATCTCACACGAGCCGCTCAATTAGACTCGCTTCCGCGGCCTGTCAAACGGAATTGCACCCTGAGCCTTCATCTTGCCCCAAATACTCCCGCCGGAGGCCACCCGAGGATGAGGCCGGATGGCCGAAGACGAGGCATCATGCGCGCCGCAGGCGCACGATCCGGTCACTCGGCTTTCTGGATCTCCACCGCATGCGGATAGGGAATGGTAATGCCCTTGGCATCAAAGGCTTCCTTGATCGCCTGCGTGAGATGGAACTTGAGATCCCAGAAATCCCCGGCCGCACACCACACCCGCAAGGTGAGATCGACCGAGCTGTCGCCCAGGTTGGTGACACGCACCCACGGCGCCGGATCGGGATGAACGCGCGCATCCGCCGCGACCTGTTCGAGGATCACCGCCTTGGCCGCCTCGGCATCATCGCCATAGTCGATCCCGAACACCATGTCGACGCGCCTTGTCGCGTGATGCGAGAAGTTGCGAATGATCGACCCCCAGGCCTGGCCGTTGGGCATGATGATCTGCACGTTGTCGGGCGTTGTCATCTCGGTGATGAAAAGGTTGATATCCGTCACCGTCCCCGCCGTGCCGCCGATATCGACATACTGACCCAGTTTGTAGGGCCGGAACAGGATGATCATGAAGCCCGCCGCCAGATCGCTCAGCGTGCCCTGAAGCGCCAGGCCAATGGCCAGCGTCGCGGCGCCCAGAACAGCCACCAGCGATGTCGCCTGAATGCCGAACAGCCCCAGAACCGCAATCAGCACCATCAAGAGGATCACCCATTTGATGACGCTGGACACGAAATTGCCCAGCGTGTCGTCGATCCGCGGATTGGCATTCACCTTCCGCCGGACCGTGCCCGACACCATCCCGGCCACCATCCAGCCAATCACCAGAACGATCAGCGCCTTGATCGCCGCAATCACCATCGGCCCCCAGCTTCCTGCCATTCCCATCATTTGATCCATCTGTCCTGTCTCCTTGTGACCCGGCGCGCCATCACGCCACGTTGATTTTACCCGGCCCCTTCGCACAGGAAGAAAACGACCGAACCCGTTACCCGCAGCATTGCATCGAACCCATGATGAATAAACATGATTTCGGGTCTGTTTTCACGGGTGTTTCCGGTTACTTTCCCCCGAACATGTCAGGAGATCCCCATGTCCATGATCACCGACCACCCGATCAACACCCGCTGGACCGCCGCCAATCCCGACATCCTGCAACTCTATTCCTTTCCCACGCCGAACGGGATCAAGGTCTCGGCCATGCTCGAAGAGACCGGCCTGCCCTATGAATGGCACCGGGTCACGCTTTCGGATGCGGATGTGAAAAGCCCCGAATTCCTGTCGCTCAATCCCAATGGCAAGATCCCCGCGATCATCGACCCGGATGGCCCGGGCGGTCAGCCGCTCGAACTTTTCGAATCCGGGGCGATCCTCGTCTATCTGGCCGAGAAAACCGGCAAGTTTCTCTCCCCCGACCCTGCCGCACGCTATCAGACCCTGCAATGGGTCATGTTCCAGATGGGCGGGATCGGCCCTATCTTCGGACAGCTGGGCTATTTCTTCGCCTTTGGCGGTGCCGATATCGACGACAGGCGCCCGGTCGAACGCTATCTCAAAGAAACCATGCGCCTGCTCGATGTGCTCGAAACGCGACTGGCAGGTCGTGAGTGGCTGATGGACGACTATTCCATCGCCGATATCTGCAACGCGCCATGGCTTCGCGCGCTGGATTTCTATGGCGCCAAGGCAGAGGTGAAATTGGACAGCCGGCCCAATGTCGTGGCCTGGTTCGACCGCTTCATGGATCGCCCGGCGATCAGGCGTGCCATCAACATCCCCCCGCGCGAGGTCTGAGACAGGTTTCCACGAACCACGCCGCTGACACGAATAATTGAGATGCCGGTGATCGCCCGGCGCTGCTACACTGGTGTCCATGACCCGCCCTCGCGCCCTCCCCGCCGCCCTTGCCATTGCCCTGCTCTTGCCTGCCTCAGCGCGGCCCGAGGCTCCGGAAATCCTCGCTGTCGAAGCGATACGCACAGGCATGGACTGGCGAATCGACGTGACGCTGGAACATCCCGATGCAGGCTGGGATCACTTTGCCGACGCCTGGGAGGTGCTCGACGATGCAGGCAACCGGCTGGGATTCCGCGAACTCGCGCATCCGCATGTCGAGGAACAGCCCTTTACCCGCTCGCTCTATAACGTGATGCTGCCCGACGGGTTGCGCCGCATCCAGATCCGCGCCCGTTGTTCCGAGGATGGCTGGGGCGAAGAGGTATTCACCTTCGATCTCGAACCCTGAGCGCCGAGAGGCGCGACCCATCTTAAGGAATGCCATTTGAAAGAATACCATTCGGCGCAGATCAGGCTATTCTGGCGAAGATAACAGCATGTTGCAGTGAGTGGCGGATGTCTTTCGAGGAGATTGTCGAATTCCTGTCTGCCCCGGACATCCATGGGCCGGGCGTCGAGGTGGAAACTGTGCGGACCCATACCGCGATCGTGTTCCTGGCCGGTGATACGGCGTACAAGGTGAAGCGCCCCATCACCTATGACTATCTCGATTTCTCGACGCTGGAGAAGCGTGAGGCGATACTGCGGCGCGAGCTTGAATTGAACAAGCCCGCGGCACCGCAGATCTATCTTGGTCTTTTGCCGGTCACACGGCAATCCGATGGGAGCCTGAAACTGGACGGCGACGGCGAGGTCGTCGAATGGTGCCTGCACATGCGGCGATTTCCGGCCGAGGCGGAACTGACGGCGCTGGCCGCGCGCCATGCGATCAGCCGGTCGCTGGGGGAAGAGATCGGACACAGCATCGCCGACTATCACGCGCGGGCCGAGATCGCATCCGCGGACGGCCTCGAACTTGTGACAGAAATCGCGAGCGAGCTGGACAATGCCTTCGCGGGCATGGCGGACGTATTCGGCCCGGCCCGTATCGAGGCGTTCCATAGCAGTGTCGCGGCGCAAATCGGGGCCAACGCGGCGCTTCTGACCGGCCGGGGCCGGGCCGGGCATGTCCGGAGAGGGCATGGCGATCTGCATCTGGGCAACATGGTGCTGCTCGACGGCCGGCCGGTGCCATTCGACGCCCTGGAATTCAACGAGCGTCTGGGCACGCTCGACGTGCTCTATGATCTGGCATTCATCATCATGGACCTGTTGCATCGCGGGCTGTCGGGGGCCGCGAATGCCGTGCTGAATGCCTATCTCAACCGGGCGCGCCAGCCCGATCATCTTGATGGCCTGGTGTTGCTCCCATTGTTCCTGGGGCTCCGAGCGGGCATTCGGGCGATGGTCAAGGTGCAGGCGGCGCAACTTAAGGAGGGAGGGTCCGACGCTGATGTCGAAGCGGCGAAGGCCTATCTCGATCATGCGCTCGGTTACCTGGCGCCACCTGCACCCCGGCTGGTGGCGATCGGCGGGTTTTCGGGAACCGGCAAGACCTCCCTCGCCCGGCAACTGGCGCCTCTGATTGCCCCGGCACCCGGTGCGATCCATTTGCGCAGCGATCTGGAGCGCAAGGCGATGTTCGGGGTGGATCCGCTGTCGCGCCTTCCACAAAGCGCCTATTCCGCCGCTGCCGGCAAGCGCGTTTACAGTCGCTTGCTGGACCAGGCCGTTCGCGTCCTGGAGGCCGGGCATTCCGTCATTACCGATGCGGTCTTTGCACGCTCCGAGGAGCGCCAGGGCCTGGCCGAACTGGCGCAGCGCCAAGGTGTAAAGCTCACCGGGCTGTGGCTGCATGCGGATCTTGCAACGCTGATGTCGCGGGTCTCGTCACGCCAGGGCGATGCCTCGGACGCCGATGAAACGGTGGTGCGCAAGCAGGTTGAAACCGGGAAGGTGGCGGCAGATTGGGTGCAGATCGAGGCCGGCGCGGAAAGACAAGCAGTCGCGCAGAGGGCACGCGCCGCATTGCGGATCTGACCGGCGTGCAGGCACCCGGTCATCCTCGGTTCCCTCCAACATTCCGGTCAAGGCATCCGGCCTTTACCTGTTCCGGCTCGGACCCTTCCCCGGCGAAACGCCTGCGCGCCTATGCCCCTTGGGGCATGATCGCGCGTTTGAGCGCCTCGACATCGACACCGGCCAAGCAGGCCAGGGATCGGGGATCGAGAACCCGGATATCCATGTGATCGCGCATTTCGAGGATTCCATTGCGGGCCATGCGCCGCAGGGTTCGGCATACATGGACCGATGACAACCCGACATAGTCGCCGAGCTGCTGCTGTGTCAGGGGAATATGGAATTCGCAATTCCTGCCGTCGCTGTCCGGAGATATCCGGATGCAGAATTCGACAAGCGCATAGGCAAGGCGCATCTCGGCCGCACCCCTGCCAAGGCGCAACATCCGCTCGGCGCGGCGCGCGTGCATCGCCGATTCCATGCGATGCGCCAGGTGGTGCAGTGCGGGCTGCTCGCCGGTCATGGCTTCCCAGCTGCGATAGGGCATGGCCGCCAGCGCACCATCGGTCAGCGCCTCGACGGTCACCGACGCGGTCACGCCATCGGCCCCGGATGGATCGACGATATCGCCGGGCAGAGCAAAGTCGATGATCTGGTTCTGCCCTCCCTCAAGCGCCTTGGACAGCGCCAGCCACCCTGCGCGCACATAATAGACAGCCCGGCACTCGTCGCCTTCGATCAACAGCGTGCATCTGTTCGGCAAACGGAGGACATGCTGGCTGAAAAGGCTCTCAAGGCCGGATGAAAAGCCATCGAGAGCGGTTCCGGGAAACACCCACGCGGTATCGCGCGTACCTTCTTGATATTGATTTTCAGCAAACACCACAGCATCGCCTCCGGGGCCAATTCATTCTTGCAGGAAAAGCCAATCCCACGACCCTGGAAGCGCGGACAGGGCAAGGACGATCCCGCTTTCTATATGAAATTCATTATACCGATAACGGCCTTCCAGGTCTTGATTTTCGACACATCAGGGATCCCCCCTGCCGACCGGAAGATTTCGGCATGGCAACCGCTACTAGAAGCGTTTGGATTCAGCACATTGGCGCATGATCTTGCCAGCCGGCGAAACGAGCGGACCAGCGCCGATCAGCACGGGCCGCCAACTCGCGACTTGATGTTCTTTACGCAAGTTAATGCGGATGGCGAGGCTGATGTCAAAATCGGGTTCTCGGAGAATCGATTCGATTTACATCTCAGGAGCAATGAAATGGCACCCCGAAAGCCCGACGCGCCACCGGTCACCAGTTTCTTCTCGCAATCCCAGAATATGCTCGGGATGATCCCACTGATCGCACCACAAGCCGAGCGTTTCTGGCAAGCGCAGAAAGACATCCTTGGCGAGTCCGAAACCTTTTCAAGGCATTGGTTTGAAAGACGCCACACAGCAACGCGCACGGCTCTGGAGACGGCAAAGGATATTTCGGCGAACGGATCCTCGGACCCGGTGCACGCCATGAGGTCGGTCGCCGAATGGCAGAAACAGTCGATGGAGCGCATCGCCGAGGATACCCGGGAGTGGTTCGATTTCTGTGCCCGTTGCGCCGGCCGCTTCGGCCGGGCGGAATTGGAAGCCGGCGAAGACAGCCTCGAAGAGATCGCGAAATCGGCAAAACCGACCAAGAGAGAGAAGGATGACGTTCCGGTCTGAACGCTGCGGCAGGGACACATATGTGACATGCGTGCCCCTATCGGTCGGCAGTCATCCGCCAGCCGGCTGATCCTCCAGCAGGAAACTGATCTTCGCGCTCACGCGATAGCTGACGATCCTGTTGTTCTCAACCGACGCGTTCATTTCATTGATATAGATGGATTTGATGTTGCGCACCGACTCCGACGCCTTGGTGACGGCGGTCTGGGCCGCGTCTTCGAAGCTTTTCTCCGATTCCGCGAGCACTTCAACAACCTTGAGCATGGACATTGATCATCTCCCTTCGCTGCAGGGGCGTCACGCCCCTTCCGCAGGAGACCAGCGACCGGGTCTCATCCACGCTTCAACCTCGGGCAAGGGTGAGGACCTGATTGCCCGGAACGAAACGGCGAAAACGCAGGGCGCTATCGCGGGCCATGCCCTTCCCGCCGCTGACCCAGTTCGCGGGCTTCGTCCATCAGCCGGATGACTTCGTCATCGGTTGTCTGATCGAAATCGGCATAATGTGCACCGACCCCGAAGAACGGTTGCGGTGTGAGAAGGCAAACGACCTCGTCGACCTCCTCCCGCAGTTCGGCAAGGGTGTCGGGCGCGGCAACCGGAACGGCAAGCACCAGCCTGGCCGGGCCGCGCTGTCGCAACGCCTTGAGCGAGGCGCGCATCGTTGCCCCGGTGGCGATCCCGTCATCGGCAACGATCACCGTGCGCCCTTTCATCGGCACCGGCTTGCGGTCTCGCAGGTAGATCCCTCTCCGGCGGGCGATCTCGTCGAGCTGCTCCCGCGCCATGCGTTCAATGTCATCGCGCGTCAGTCCGACATGCGCGGCGATACTCTCGTTGACGACGAACCGTGGATCATCGCCGTTCACCACCGCGGCGACTGCCAGCTCGGGTTGTCCCGGCACACCGATCTTGCGCACCATCACAAGATCCATCGGCGCATCGAGACCGCGCGCGATCTCGATCCCCACGGGGACGCCACCACGGGGCAAGGCGACGACGACAGGATCGTGATATGCATTGCTCGCAAGCTCTTCTGCGAGGGCCTTTCCGGCCTCGCTCCGGTTGGGGAAACTGGTCATGGTCTCCTCCTCATGCCCTGTGCGCTGGCACTCCGCGAGGGTCGGCGCCGAGCGGATGGCTCCACGATCACCCCGGTTTCCTTGCGAGCCAACGCGCCCGGAATGTCCGGGCGCGTTGGCAGTCAGTCGTCTGAGTCTTCTGCCATGCGGGCGTCCTCACGCAACTCGAACCACATCGCGTTCAGGATGGCAAAGAGCGCCGCGAGGGGAAGGCCCAGAAGCCAGGCGAAATACCACATGTGTCTTTCCTTTCAGTAGGCATTCTTGTTGCTGGAGAGTTCATCCTCACCCACCTTGCCCCACAACACCTTGTAGACCCAGGCGGTGTAGATCATGATGAGCGGCATGAAAATCGCGGTGCTGACCAGCATCACGAAGAGCGTCAGATGCGAGGATGACGCATCCCAGACCGTCAGCGACGAACGCGGATCGATCGACGACGGCAGGATGAAGGGAAACATCGTCAGCCCGACCGACGAGATCACCCCGGTGATACCCAGCTTCGACCACAGGAGCGCCGAAACCTCGCCGCCGCGGGCCAATCCGCGCACGGCCAGCCCAATGCCGACGAAACCCATGATCGGTGCGATGGCGATCCAGGGGCGTTCGGAATAGGCGGCCAGCCATGAACCGCCACGCGAAACTTCGCTCAGGAGCGGGTTCGACGGACCATCTGTGTCGATCGGGCCGACAAGGGCGAAACCGTCGATGCCAAAGGCCAGCCACAGCCCGGCCAGCGCATAGCCCCCCATCGCCACCAGTCCGGCGGTGACACCGAAGCGGCGGGCACGATCGACAACCACGGGCGCATCGGCCTTGACCGTCAGCCAGGCCGCGCCATGCGCGATCAGCATCGCCAGCGACACCGCCCCCGCCAAGAGTGCGAACGGGTGCAGAAGCTGGAAGAAGCTGCCCTCGTAGAGCGAGAACAGGTTGTCGGTCAGGCGAAACGGCACGCCCAGAAGCACATTGCCCACCGCGACACCGAACAGAAGCGCCGGCACCGCACCGCCAACGAACAACGCCCAGTCCCAGCCATTGCGCCAGGCGAAACTTTCGCGCTTGGAGCGGTACTTGAACCCCACGGGCCGAAGGATCAGCGCCGCCAGGATCAGGAACATCGCCATGTAGAAGCCCGAGAAGCTGACCGCGTAAAGCGGTGGCCATGCAGCGAATATCGCCCCGCCGCCGAGAATGAACCAGACCTGGTTGCCTTCCCATACCGGGCCGACGGTGTTGATCACCACGCGCCGCTCTCCGTCGGTTCGCGCGACAAAGGGCAGGAGCGTGCCCACCCCGAGGTCGAAACCATCGGTCAAGGCGAAACCGATCAGAAGCACGCCGAGAAGCAGCCACCAGATCACACGCAGAAGTTCAAAGTCGATCAGTTCATGCAAGATCATGTCGTTTACTCCGCAGGTGAGGCAAAGGGCCCCTTGCCGTCATGAGTGCGCAACCGATGTTCGTGCCGCGCCATCCAGGTTTCGGTTTCTTCCACATCCTGTTCGGGGCCCTTGCGGATGTATTTCAGCAACAGCGCCATCTCGACGACGAAAAGGATGGTGTAGAAGATGATGAATCCCGCCAGCGTCAGTGCGACCGAGCTGATCGACAGGTGACTGACCGACATGGCCGTGGGCAGGATGCCATCCACCGTCCAGGGCTGGCGACCGTATTCGGCCACGAACCAGCCCATCTCGGCCGCGATCCAGGGCGTGGGAATGATCGCCACAGCAGCGCGCAACGTCCAGCGCGGATAACGCCCGCCCATGAAGTTGGTCGCGACGAAGAAATAGGCCATCACCCCGATGAACGCAAAGCCGAGGCCCACCATGATCCGGAATGCCCAGAACAACGGCGAAACCATGGGCACCGTGTCGTTTGCGGCCTGAAGGATCTGCTCCTCGCTTGCCTCTCGCGGATCGTCCAGATAGCGCAAGAGCAGGAAGGCATAGCCAAGGTCGTTCCCGTGCTCCTCGAACCTGTCCAGCACCTCCTGCGGGGTATCCTCTCGCTCGGCACGGATCGTCATGAGCGCATCATAGGCAATGACGCCCGAGCGCACCCGCTCCTCGGATTCGATCACCAGATCGTTGATCCCCGGGATCTCGGTGGTCAGTGAGCGGGTGGCGATCAACCCCATGACATGGGGCACATGAAGCGCATAATGGGTCTCGCGCTCGGACTGATCGGGCAGGCCGAACACGGTGAACGAGGCCGGTGCCGGCTCGGTCTCCCACATGCCTTCCATCGCGGCCAGTTTCATGCGCTGGGTATGCGTGGCGCTGTAACCCGACTCGTCGCCCAGAACCACCACCGACAGCGCCGCCGCCAGACCAAAGCTGGAGGCAACGGCGATCGAGCGGCGCGCCAGTTGCACATGCCGGTCCTTGAGAAGGAACCACGCCGAGACGCCCAGCACGAAAATTGCCGCGGTCACATAGCCGGCCGAAACCGTGTGCACGAACTTGGCCTGTGCCACTTCGTTGAACATGACCTCGAAGAAGCTGGTCATCTCCATACGCATGGTCATCGGATTGAACTCTGCGCCGACCGGGTTCTGCATCCAGCCATTCGCAATGAGAATCCACAGCGCCGAGAAGTTGGAGCCAATCGCCACCAGCCAGCCGACGATCATGTGCGCGACCTTCGACAGCTTGTCCCAGCCAAAGAACCACAGCCCGACGAATGTCGCCTCCAGGAAAAAGGCCATCAGCCCCTCGATGGCGAGCGGCGCCCCAAAGATGTCGCCCACGTAATGGCTGTAATAGCTCCAGTTCATGCCGAACTGAAACTCCATGGTGATGCCGGTCGCCACGCCCAGGACAAAGTTGATCCCGAAGAGCGTGCCCCAGAACTTGGTCATCTGCCGCCAGATCGGGCGGCCGGTCATCACGTAAACAGTCTCCATGATCGCGATCAGGACCGACAGGCCCAGCGTCAAGGGGACAAAGAGAAAGTGGTACATTGCCGTCAGCGCGAACTGCAGGCGCGACAGCTCTACGATCCCGAATTCCATGGAACCCTCCTTGAACAGTCCAGATCCGAATCGGACCCGTTGATGTCGACCACCATCAGCCGATTACATTCTGTTACCTTGATGTGAATCAAATATATGTTTCTCTCTTGCATCTTTCATGCCATTGCGGCGATGCGCCACGCAGCCTTGGCCGGTGGCAGGCGATGGGTTGCAATCAGAATGGAAGCCCGCGGCGCAAAGTCACGCAGTCCCGTCATCACGCGATCGGCGGTGGCGTCATCCAGCCCCTCTGTCGGTTCATCGAGCAGCAGCAGCCGGGGACGGCGCAGCAACAGCCGCGCCAACGCCAGGCGACGCGCCTCGCCGCCCGACAGGCCCGCCCCGGCCTCGGCCAGGTTCGCGTCAAGCCCGCCCCGCTCAGAAATCACGCGGGCCAGTTGCACCACCTCCAGCACGGCCCAGAGATCGGCCTCGGACGCCTCCGGCGCACCGAGTCGCAGGGCCTCGGCAATCGTGCCACGCATCAATGTGCTGCGCTGTGGCAACAAGCCCACATGGTTGCGCAGAGCCTCCTCGGACCAGTCCGCCAATGGCCGACCGGCCAGCCGGATCGTGCCGCTTTCCGGTGCGATCAGACCTGCGGCAAGGTGCAGCACCGTGCTCTTGCCCGATCCGCTGCGCCCCATCAGCGCCACCGCCTCGCCCGGCTGCACGCGCAGCGTGAAGCCATCGACCACCGGGGCTGCGGCACCGGGATAGCGATAACGCAGGTCGGCAATCTCCAGCGCGGGGGCCATGGGGTCCGGCCGCACGGCACGGGCATGGCCCCGTGGTTCCGGCGTGTCCCCGAGCAGGTGATCGACGCGCGCGGCGGCATCGAGCATCGCGCCCAGTTCCGTCAAACCGCGGCGCAACGGCGCCAGGGTTTCCGCCACCGCCAGCATGACAAAGAAACCGAGCGCCGCTTGCGGCGCCGATATCAGGCCCTCTCGGGCCGACATGACACCGAGAAACAGCGCGATCGTGGTCGCGATCGTGGTCGTTGCGCCCAGCCTGCCGTTGGCGCGGTGTTCCACCGCATCGCTCGCCGCGCGCGCAGCGTCGAGGCGGGCCGAGGCTGCCAGCGTGCTGGCGCGCGCGCCGGCCAGCCGGCCCATCACTGCCAGATCCGCCTTGGCACGCAAAAGGTCGATCATGCGGATACGCAACGCTTGCACCGCCCTCCCTGCCCGGCGCGAGGGTTTGCGCGCACGCATCGTCACCCAGATCAGTGCCAGCACACCGCCCAAGGTGAAACTGCCGACACTGGCGATCGCCAGAAGCGGTGTCGTCAGCAATGACATGACCACCAGCGCCAGACCCAGCGTTACCCCGGCCGCCACCGCCGGTATCGCCAGCCGCAGCATCGCGCCGTCCAGCGCATCGACATCCGCGCCCAGACGGTTGAGCATTTCCGAACCGCGCAATCGTCCCAGTCGTTCCCAGCCCTGCGCGGCAAGCGCCTGCATCAGCCGGACGCGCAGTGCCGCCAGGGCACGCAAGGTGGCATCGTGGTTCAACAGGCGCTCCCCATACCGCGCCGCGGTGCGCCCGATGGCCAGGAACCGCACCCCGGCGCTCGGGCGGAAAATGTCGAAGGTCGTCCCGAGTCCCAGAAGGCCCGCCAGCCCCGCGGCGGTGATGAACCAGCCCGACAAGCCCAGAAGCGCCAGCCCCATCACCAGAACGGTGATCGAGAGCGCCACGCCACGCAGCAAGGCCACCTGTTCGGCCCGCCAGATCAGCATCAGGATTTTCCACAAGTGACGCATCAGCCCGCCTCCTCTCCGAACGGGGGAAGTTCGAGACGATGAGTCATGCGATTGGCCAGCCGCATGTCATGCGTGGCGATAATCAAGGTGACGCCCTGCTGCGACAGCGCAAGCAACTGTTGGGTGACCTCCTGCGCGGTCTCGGGGTCCAGATCGGCGGTCGGCTCATCCGCGATCAGCACATCCGGCGCGGCATGGATGGCGCGCGCCAGCATCAACCGCCGCGCCTCGCCGCCCGAAACGCCTGTGCCCAACTCGCCCAGCCGCGTATCCAGCCCACGCGGCAGACGTTGCACCACCGCCTGTGCATGGGCGCGGCCAAGAGCATCGGCCAGTTCTTCCGCCGTGGCGCCGGGGGCAAGGTTGTGGCGAAGGCTGCCGGACAGGAAGTGCACCCCCTGTGGCACCCACGCCAGCCGGGCGCGCCAGCCATCCGTGGTGGTGTCGTCTAGCGGGCGGCCCGCCACCTCGATCTCTCCGGCATCGGGCGCAGAGAGCCCCGCCAGCAACGACAGAAGCATTGTCTTGCCCGATCCGCTGGGCCCGGTGATGGCAAGGCTGTCGCCTGCTGCAATATCAAGGTCAGGAAAGCGCAACGGCGCGCCATGATCGACCATCAGGCCCCTCGTGCGGATTGCGGGTGCCCCGGTCAACCGGTCCGCCGCCCCGCCCGTACCCGGGAGCGGCCTGAGCGGACGCGCCTGCAACGCGCGATGCTCATCGGCCACGGCCAGGGCCGCGGCCTTGTCATGCCAGGCGGCGGCCAGTTCGCGCATCGGCTCGAAGAACGCGGGGGCCAGAAGCAGCAGGAATATGCCCTCGCCCACGGTCAGCGGATTTTGCCAATACCCGAAGTCTATCAACTCCAGCAGCGAGAACCCGACATAGACCGCCACCATGGCCACCCCCAGCGCCGCAAAGAGTTCCAGCACCGCCGAGGTCAGGAAGGCCACGCGCAAGACCGCCATCGTGGACGCGCGCAGCGCCTCGGCCCGGTCGCGGAAACCCGCCACCATGCGCTCGGTGGCGCCCAGAAGGCGGATATCGACCAACCCGCGCAACCGGTCGAGGAGCGCGCTGTTCAGCGTGCCAATCTCGGCCATCTGCCGGACGCTGGCATCGCGCGCGGCCAGCCCGACCAGTGCCTGGAACACCGGGATCAGTGGCCCCGAGATCAACAGGACCAACCCCACCGCCCATGACAGCCAGAAAGCCAGGACAAGGATGGTCAGCGGCACCACCATCACCCGAAGCATCGCCGGGCGATAGCGGGTGATGTAGGGCACCAGGTGATCGAGCTTCTCGGCCAGCAACACCGCCAGCGCCGCCGAATCAGGTCTCGCAGGATCATGCGGCGCGCGGCGGGTTTCGCGTTCGACCAGATCGTCGCGCAACCTTCTGACCCCTGCCCTTGCAAGACGTGTCAACCGGTCCGCGGCGTGGGTTTCCAGCCCCACCCGCACAAGACCGATCAACAGGAACAGCCCTGTCATGACAATCAGCCAGGGCAAACCGGGAGTGCCCTGCAACAGCGTTGCGAATATGGCCGCAACCACGGCGGATTGCCCGATCCACAACAGCGGCGGCAGCAACCACAATCCTTCCCCGCGGCGCAGCTGGGCCGCATCGCGGCCGCACATCTCGCGCAGATGATGGGCGGCGGGATCGGATTTCCCTATGTTGCGCGCGGTGTCGGTCATCGTGTTGACGCTCCATCAACCAGGGTGCCACATGCCCGACGCAAGCGCCGGGCATGTTCAAGGATTAGAGCGTACGGGTCGTGAAATACCAGTCCACCGTGTTCAAACCTTCATCAATGCGGGCATTTGCCTCGGCCACAGTCTGCGGCGGCTTGACGATCACGTCGTCGCCGGGCTGCCAGTTCTCTGGCGTCGCGACACCACACGCATCTGAAGTCTGCATCGCCTTGACCATTCGCAGGAACTCGTCGACCGAGCGGCCGTTCGTCAGGGGATAGTAGACCATCGCCCGCAGGACGCCATCCGGATCGATGATGAAAGTCGCGCGCACGGCTTGCGTGTCCGAAGCACCGGGCTGAACCATGCCGTAGGCCTGCGCCACCTTCATGTCGAGATCCGCAATGATCGGGAACGTGATGTCCACGCCAAAACGTTCCTTGATCGAGCGGACCCAGGCGATGTGCGAATAGTGGCTGTCGATCGACAGGCCAAGCAACTCGACACCGAGCGCATCGAACTCGTCCTGGCGGTTGGCAAAGGCGGTGAACTCGGTCGTGCAGACCGGCGTGAAATCGGCCGGGTGCGAAAACAGGATCAACCATTTGCCCGCGTAGTCGCTCAGCGACTTGACGCCATCGGTCGTCAGGGCGGTGAAATCCGGCGCAGGTTCATTCAGGCGCGGGAAGGTGGGGGAAGGAGTATCGGTCATCAGCTTTTTCCTTTCATGCTTGCTTGCAAGACAGACATAGAAAGTCTGGTAGACTTTTAGAAATTGATATATAAGCGATTAAATATCGAAAAAATCTATCATGAGGCCATGACCACGATTCGCCAACTCAGTTTTCTCGTCGCCATCGCCAACGAGCTGAACTTCTCGCGCGCGGCCGAGAAATGCCATGTCACCCAGCCCACGCTCAGTGCCGGGCTCAAGGAACTCGAGGCGCAGCTGGGGGTCATGCTGGTCGAGCGAACCCGCCGGTCGGTGCAACTGACAAATGCGGGCAACGAGATCACCGAACGCGCGCGCCGTGTCCTGGCCGACATCGCCGAGATCGAGGCACTGGCCGCCCAGCATGGCGATGCGTTTACCGGCACGCTACGCCTGGGCGCCATTCCGACGGTCGGCCCATACCTCGTGCCCCATGCGCTGCCACTCTTGCGCGCGCGCTATCCCGAACTGAAATTGTTCCTGCGCGAGGAATTGACCGAAACACTTGTCAGCGGCGTCGAAGAGGGGCGGCTGGATCTTGCGCTGGTTGCATTGCCCCACGATTTGGGAGCGCTCCAGGTCGAACCCCTGTTTGACGATGGCTATGCGCTCGCAACACCGCCCGATCATGCGCTGGCCGGGCGCGAGGGTCTCAAGGGCGCGGATCTTGCAGAACATTCGCTGATGCTGCTGGACCGCGGGCACTGCCTGCAGCGCCACGCCTTGTCGGCCCTGCCCGGTGGCGAATTGCACGAGGACGAAAGCTTCTCGGCCACCAGCCTGCCCACGCTCGTCTCCATGGTCGAAGAGGGGCTCGGCATCACACTGCTGCCGCGCCTCGCCATTGATGCCGGCGCGGCCGAAGGTCACGAGATCGCGCTGACCGAGATCCCCGGGATCTGCCCGCGTCAGGTCGTCCTTGCGTGGCGCAAGACATCGCCGCATGTGAAACGCTTCAGGAGTCTGGCCCGGATCCTGTGCGAAACCCGGCAGATGCTTGAGGCCCGAACGTGACCAGCGAACACAGCGACGGCAGATGGTGCTTCCAGCCGCCGTGGCGTCTCGCGCCTGACCGGGTCTGACCACCCGGGGCGGGCGCCGGCCTCTGGTTCCCGTCGCCCGGTGTGGCCCGGAGCCGGTTCAATCCGGCACGTCCTGGACCTTCATCACCGCCTGCACCGCGCGCGTCCAGGCCCCGTATCTCGTGGCGCGCGTCGCGTCGTCCATCCCCGGTGCGAACCGCCGCTCCAGCGCCCAGCCCCGGGCGAACTCCGCCATGGGCGGGTAAAGCCCGGCCCGCATCCCCGCCAGCCATGCCGCGCCCAGCGCGGTCGTCTCGACCCCCTCGGGCCGATCCACCGGCGCACCGATGATGTCGCTCAGAAACTGCATCGTCCAGTCGCTGGCGCTCATGCCGCCATCGACCCGAAGGGTCGCCACATCGCCGCGCCCGCTCTCTGCCGCCCAATCGGCCCGCATCGCCTCCAGAAGGTCACGGGTCTGGAACCCCACGCTTTCCAGCGCGGCGCGGGCAAACTCCGCCGGTCCGGTGTTGCGCGTGAGGCCAAAGATCGCGCCGCGGCATTCCGGCTCCCAATAGGGCGCACCCAGCCCGGTGAAGGCAGGGACAAGGATCACGTTCTGCCCCGGATCGGCCTTCTCGGCGAGCGGCTGCGTCTCGCTCGCCGCGCGAATGATCTTCAAGCCGTCGCGCAGCCATTGCACCACCGCCCCGGCGATGAAGATCGACCCTTCGAGCGCATAGGTCGGCTTGCCCTCCAGTTGGTAGGCGATTGTGGTCAGGAGCCGGTTCTGCGATTGCACCGGCACTTCCCCGGTGTTCAGAAGTGCGAAACACCCCGTGCCATAGGTCGATTTCATCATACCCGGCGTGAAACAGGCCTGCCCCACCGTTGCCGCTTGCTGATCGCCCGCGACACCGAGGATCGGGATTTCCCGCCCGAAGAGATCGGCCCGCGTCACCCCGAAATCATCGGCACAATCGCAGACCTGCGGCAACATCTCCATCGGGATGTCCAGAAGCGCGCAAATCTCCTCGCTCCAGCGCCCTTCGCGGATGTCGTAAAGCAGCGTGCGCGCGGCGTTTGTGGCGTCGGTCGCATGCACCCGCCCGCCGGTCAGCTTCCAGATGAGATAGCAATCCACCGTCCCGAACAAGAGCCGCCCGGCGCGGGCCTTGTCCTGTGCGCCCTCTACCGTGTCGAGCAGCCAACGCAGTTTCGTTCCCGAGAAATAGGGATCGAGCAACAGCCCGGTGCGCGCGGCGATCATCGCCTCGTGCCCCGCCTCCTTCAACGCGCGGCACATGTCGGCAGTGCGCCGGTCCTGCCAGACGATGGCGTTGTGAATGGGCGCACCGGTGTCGCGATCCCAGACCAGCGTGGTCTCGCGCTGGTTGGTGATGCCGATGGCGGCAATGTCGCCCGCGCCGATTCCCGCCCGCTCGATCGCCGCGCGGCAGGTGCCCGCCACCGTGGCCCAGATATCCGCCGGGTCATGTTCGACCAAGCCCGAGGCGGGGAAATGCTGGGTGAATTCCTCCTGCGCGACCGCCGCCACCTGCATATCCGCATCAAAGACAATCGCCCGGCTCGACGTCGTGCCCTGATCAATCGCCAGGATATGACTCATCGCTCCCCCTCCACGCGCATCCACGCATCCAACGCCGCGATCTCCTCGGCACTCATCCGCAGACCGCGCTTCGACCGGCGCCAGGCAACGTCCTCGGCCCTCCGGGCGAATTCATGGCGCATCAGCCACCGCAGCTCCCGCGCGCTCAAGCCCGCGCCGAAATCACGACCCAAATCCGCACGCATCGCCGCATCGCCCAGCATCTGCCACGCCTCGGTGCCATAGGCCCGCACCATCCGCCGCGCCTCGCCCCCTTCCAGAAAGGGATACTCCCGCATCAGCCGCGCGATCAAGTCCTCGACCCCGTCCACCGGGAAATCCCCGCCCGGCAGGGGCACGCCCGCCGTCCAAGGCCCGGGCAGGTCGGCAAAGACCGCACCGAGCTTTTCCATCGCGCTTTCGGCCAGCCGCCGATAGGTAGTGATCTTGCCCCCGAACACGTTCAGGAGCGGCGCCCCCGCACGGTCGAGCCGCAGCACGTAATCCCGCGTCGCCGCCGCGGCCGCTCCCGCGCCGTCGTCGTAAAGCGGCCGCACCCCGGAATAGGTCCAGACGATATCCTCGCGCGTCACCGGCCGCGCGAAATACTCCGACGCAAAGGCACAAAGGTAATCCTGTTCCTCCTCGGTGCAGACGGGCGGCACGTCGGCATCCGGGTGGTCGGCATCGGTGGTGCCGATCAGGGTGAAATCACCCTCGTAGGGAATCGCGAAAATGATCCGCCCGTCACTGCCCTGAAAGAAATAGCACTTGTCGTGATCATAG
This sequence comes from Aquicoccus sp., assembly GCF_041686535.1. Lineage (NCBI taxonomy): Bacteria > Pseudomonadati > Pseudomonadota > Alphaproteobacteria > Rhodobacterales > Paracoccaceae > Aquicoccus > Aquicoccus sp. The sequence continues at coordinate 52,922 of NZ_JAWLDS010000003.1, forward strand.
AGTTTGCGCGTGACGACATGGCTGCCCCGGACCAGCCGCACCCGCTCCGTGCTGTTGACCCCGGCCACGCCGCCGATCACGTCGCCCACCCAAGGCCCCGCCGCGTTGACCAGAACCCGCGCGCGCCGCGTCATCTCTTGCCCGGTCACGCTATCGCGCAGCGTGATCTCCCAAATATCGCCCACGCGCCGTGCCCGCTCGACCCGCACCCGGGTCAACACCTCGGCCCCCCGCGCCACCGCGTCGCGGGCATTGAGCACCACCAGCCGCGAATCCTCGACCCAGCAATCGGAATACTCGAACGCCACCTCGATCCCCGGCCTGAGGGGTTTGCCCTCGGGCGCATGCCGCAGGTCGATGCGCGTCGTGCCGGGCAATATCTCGCGCCCGCCGAGGTGGTCGTAAAGGAAAAGCCCCAGCCGGATCATCCATCCCGGCCGCCGCCCCCGCAGCCACGGCATGACGATTCCCAACAGGCGCGAGACCGGCGTGCCGCCCTCGAACCGCATCTCGGGGTGCAAGGGCAACACGAACCGCATCGGCCAACTGATATGCGGCATGGCACGCAAGAGCGTCTCGCGTTCGCGCAGCGCCTCGCGCACCAGCCGGATCTCGCCGTATTCAAGATAACGCAGGCCCCCGTGAAAAAGCTTGGTCGAAGCGGACGACGTGGCCTGCGCCAGGTCGCCCTGCTCGGCCAGCACGACCGACAGCCCGCGCCCCGCCGCATCACGTGCGATGCCACAGCCATTGATGCCGCCGCCGATCACGAAAAGATCGGACACCGGATCGGCGTTGTCGCTCATGTCCGTCATGTCCCCGTTGCCCCGTCAGCCCCCGCAAGGGGGGCGCAGGCGGGGGCGGCAGAACCCGCCCCCCCGCCAAATTCACCGTCACAGCGCCGACAGCATCACCTCGCCGCCCGAAATCTCGCAGGTGCCCGGCGACTCTTCGAGGTTCAGAACCTTGACCACCCCGTCATCGACCAGCATCGCATAGCGTTTCGACCGGCCCGCGAAGCCCACCGGCGGCGCGTCGAAATCCATGCCGATCTCCTTGGTGAAAGCACCCGAGGAATCGGCCAGCATGGTGATGCCGCCCTCTGCCGCGCCGCTCGCCTCGCCCCAGGCCTGCATCACCCAGGGGTCGTTGACACTGACACAGATCACCTCGTCCACGCCCTTTGCGCCAAGCTCGTCCTTGACACGCAGGAAACTCGGCACATGCGCCGAATGGCAGGTCGGCGTGAACGCCCCCGGCACCGCGAAAATCACCACTTTCCGGCCTTTTACCTTGCTCTCGAGCTCGACCGGCTCCGGCCCGTCGGCCCCCACTTTCATCAACGTGCCACCGGGCAGCGTATCACCCACCGAAATCGCCATGTAACTCTCCTGTCTTGCGTTGCGTTTCCGTGAGCCGAAGTTATAGGCTCCCCCGGCGGACGCAACGGGGAGAATACGGAAATGTCTCACATCGTGGTTATCGGCGCGGGTCAGGCGGGTGCCTCGTTCGTCGCCAAGCTGCGCAATTCGGGCCACTCCGGCCCCGTGACCCTCATCGGCGCCGAACCCGCCCCGCCCTACCAGCGCCCGCCGCTTTCCAAGGCGTATCTCCTGGGCGAGATGGCGGTCGAACGCCTCTACCTGCGTCCAGAGAGTTTCTATGCCGAGAATGACATCACGCTCAGGCTGGGCATCGAGGTGCAGGACATCGACCGCGAGGGCCACACCGTGACCGCCGGGGGCGACACAGTCGGCTATGACATGCTGGCGCTTTGCACCGGATCGGTGCCACGCCGCCTGCCCGACAGCATCGGTGGCGCGCTCGAGGGCGTGCACGTGGTGCGCACGCTGGCCGATGTCGATGCCATGGCCCGCGAATTTGCACCCGGTCGCCGGGTGCTGATCGTGGGCGGCGGCTATATTGGTCTCGAAGCCGCCGCCGTGGCGGCGAAAAAGGGCCTCGACGTGACGCTTGTCGAAATGGCCGACCGCATCCTGCAACGGGTGGCCGCGCCCGAGACCTCGGACTACTTTCGCGCGCTGCACGGCGCGCACGGGGTCAAGATTCTCGAAGGCGTGGGGCTCGAGACCCTCACGGGCGAAACCCGCGTCACCGGTGCGCGGCTTTCGGACGGCAGCGCGCTCGATGTCGATTTCGTGATCGTCGGCGTCGGCATCACCCCGGACACCCGACTGGCCGAGGCGGCGGGGCTCGAGATCGAGAACGGCATCAGGACCGATGCACAGGGCCGCACTTCAGATCCGCATATCTGGGCCGCGGGTGATTGCACGTCCTTTCCGTGGCACGGCAGCCGCATCCGCCTCGAATCCGTGCCGAACGCGATCGATCAGGCCGAATGCGTGGCCGAAAACATGCTGGGCGCAGGCAAGGATTACGTTGCCAAACCGTGGTTCTGGTCGGATCAATACGACATCAAGCTGCAAATCGCCGGGTTGAATGCCGGCTATGACCGCGTGTTCACCCGCAAGGGCGAGAAGGAGGGCAGCCAGTCGGTCTGGTATTTCAAGGGCGACACGCTCCTCGCTGTCGATGCGATGAACGACCCGCGCGCCTACATGATCGGCAAGCGCCTGATCGAAGGCGGCAAATCACCCGATCCCGCGGCCGTGACCGATCCCGCGACCGAGTTGAAGGCGCTGCTGTGATGGGCAACGTGCAATGGCCTCGCCCGGCTTGCGAAGCAGACCGGGCAGCGCCCGCCCTTTGTTCCGCACGATTGCCTGTCCCATGCGCATAGTCGGTGGCACCTTCAAGGGCCGGGCACTGGCCAGCGTCGGCAAGGGCGACGCGGGCGCGCATCTGCGCCCCACCACAGACCGCACCCGCGAAAGCCTGTTCAACATCCTCGCCGGCGGGCGGTTCGGCGATCCGGTGACCGGTGCGCGGGTGCTCGATCTTTTCGCCGGAACCGGCGCGCTCGGGCTTGAAGCCCTCAGCCGGGGGGCGACCCATGTCACCTTCGTCGATGACGGCGTGAAATCCCGTGCCCTCATCCGCCGCAATATCGAGATCTGCAACGCCCAGGGCGCGACCAGGCTCTTTCGTCGCGACGCGCGCAAACTGGGCGATTGCCCCGCCGCGCCGTTCACGCTGATCTTCCTCGATCCGCCCTATGGACGGGGCCTCGGCGAACGGGCTCTCGCCGCCGCGATGGCCGGCGGCTGGATCGCCCCCGGCGCCCTGATCGTGTGGGAGGAAAGCGCCCCCGTCACCCCGCCCGAGGGCCTCACGACGCTCGACGCGCGCCGCTATGGCGACACCACGATCACGCTTCTGACAGCCGACCGCACCTGACACTCCCGTCATCGTGACACGCATTCACCCCTCGCCCGTGTTACGATGACCCGAGAAAGACAGGCCCACCGACCCCGCCGGTGATACCGCCTGCGCCTGTCCCGACCGACACAGGAAAGGAGGCCCTCATGGTCCAGACCATCGGAAACCCCGCCTCTTGGGGCGCGCGCAAGGTCCGCGGCGCCGGCCATGCATTTGCCGAAATGACCCGCAGCCTCGGCAGCGATCGCGCGACCGACCTGCCCGAGGTGAACCGCATCACCCTCGACGACGTCCGCACGGCCCTGCGCCTCGGCGCGCATGATGCCGCGCGGTTTCGCTCGGATGTGGCCGCCCTGCTGCTGATCTATCCGGCGCTCGGTCTCGCGCTGGCCTTCCTGGCGTTTCAGCAATCGCTCGTCCATCTGATCTTTCCGCTGGGTGCGGGCTTTGCCCTGATCGGCCCCGTCGCGGCGATCCTTTACTACGAGCTCAGCCGACAATCCGAACTGGGGCAGGAGGTCACCTGGCCCGCCGCGCTCGGCCATCTGCGCCGCACCACGATTGCACCCGTCATCGTGCTGGGGCTCTACCTCTTCGCCATCTTCCTGGCCTGGATGGGCGCCGCCTTTGGCATCTACCTGGCCACGGTCGGCCCGATCCAGCCCGACTCGCCCCTCGCCTTCCTTCAGGCCGTGCTGACCACGCCCGCCGGCTGGGCGATGATCGTGATCGGCTGCGGCGTGGGCGCGGTGTTTGCCGCGCTCGTGCTGGTCACCGCGGCCTTCAGCTTCCCGATGCTGATCGACCGCGCCCCCGGCCTGCCCGTGGCCGTGGCCACCTCGCTGCGCGTGGCCCGCAAGAACCCGTTCACCTTGGCGGCATGGGGCCTCACCGTGGCGATCCTGCTGGCACTGGGGTCGTTGCCCTTCTTCCTCGGGTTGGTCCTGGTCCTGCCATGGCTCGGCCACGCGACATGGCATCTCTACCGCCGCGCCGTGCCCTCGGCGGGCTGACCATCAGCCTGCCCGCGCGGAGTCTTCCATCCCGCGGGTGGCCATGAGATGCAGCGTGGCCCAGCCAGCCGTCACCGCCCCGCCAAGACCCAGCGCCGCCATGCCCCAACCCGCCAGGACCAGCCCGCCAAGGGCCGAACCCAGCGCCGCACCGACATAGATCGACGCCGCGTTGAGCGCCATCAGGACCGGCGCACGCTCGGGCGCCATCCGCATCAGCCGCGCCTGCTGTGCCGCCATGAAGGACCAGCCGAAGGCGGGCCAGAGAAAAAGGAACAGGTAGACCTGCCAAAGCGGCAATGGCAGAACCGAAAAGACGGGCATCAGGATCACCTGGCTGCCGCTTACGATCAACAGCGTGCGGAACGGCCCGATCGCATCGCTCAACCGCCCGCTCATCAGGTTGCCCGCCACCGCACCCAGCCCATAGATCACCAGCGCCAGCGTCATCTCGTTGCGCCCGAAGCCCATGGTTTCGGTCAGGATCGGCGAAAAGAAGGTGTAAACGACATAGATCGCCCCGAGGAAGGACGCGGTGAACAGGATCACCGCCATCTGCCGCGCATCAACCAGCACCTGCCGCAAGTCGCGCAACGTGACGGGGCGAAACGACAGCCCCGCCGGGATCATCACCCAGACCGCCACCGCCACCGGCAACGCAAGTGCGGCCACCACCCCGAACGCCGCCCGCCAGCCCAGGAGATAGGCAAGGAAACTGCCCACCGGAACGCCCACCACCTGCGCCATCGTCAGGCCAAAGAACACCGCCGCCAGCGCCCGCCCCTGCCGCTCCGGCCCGCTCAGCCCGGCGGCCACCGCCGCGGCCACCGGCGTCACCACGCCCGCGCCCGCCGCCGCCAGAACCCGCGCACCATTCAGAACGATGTCATTGGGCGCCAGCGCCGACAAAGCCGAGGCCAGCGCAAAGGCCACCAGCCCCCCGGCGATCACCCGCCGCCGCCCGACGCCCCCGGTCAGTGATACCAGAACCGGCGAGAGCACCGCGTAACCCAGCGCATAGGAAGTCATGATCCAGCCGCCCCGCGCGGCACTCACCCCCAGATCGGCAATCATCGGACTCAGGATGCCGATCACCAGGAAAGCCCCGATGCCGATGATGAAATTCGCCGCCGACAGGATCGGGATCACCATCCCGCCCCCGGGTCTTTCCTCTGCCGCAAGCATCGCGCTCCTCCGCCCGGGGCGCACTGCCCCGCCCGGGCAGTCTGACGCAGCTTGCCCGGATTGGCCACGGCGGGGCAATGGAAGTGACGGCACGTTTCCGATGCGCGTCAGCGCGCAGCGGACAGTCCGAAAACTCAGCCCCAGGTCGGGTGAAACTTGCCCGCAGGCGACAGGGTGAAGATCTCGGCCCCCTCGGCCGTCACCCCCACCGAATGCTCGAACTGCGCCGAGAGGGACTTGTCGCGGGTCACCGCGGTCCAGTCATCGGCCAAAACCTTGGTCTCGGGGCGGCCCAGGTTGACCATCGGCTCGATGGTAAAGAACATGCCCTCCTCGAGCACCGGCCCGGTGCCAGCGCGCCCGTAATGCAGCACGTTGGGCGGCGCGTGAAACACCCGGCCCAGCCCGTGACCGCAGAAATCGCGCACCACGCTCATCCGGTGCCCTTCGACAAAGGTCTGGATCGCATGGCCGATATCGCCGAAGGTGTTGCCGGGCTTCACCGCCTCGATCCCTTTCATCAGCGCGTCATGCGTCACCTGGATCAACCGCTCGGCCTTGCGGTTGAGCTTGCCTGCCACATACATCCGGCTCGTGTCCCCGAACCAGCCATCGACGATCACGGTCACGTCGATGTTGAGAATGTCACCGTCCTTGAGAAGCTTGTCGCCCGGAATCCCGTGACAGACCACGTGGTTCACGCTGATGCAGGAGGCATGCTGATATCCCTTGTAACCGATCGTGGCCGATTTCGCGCCCGCCGCGTTCACCCGCTCCTCGATGATGCGGTCGATCTCGCCCGTGGTCTGGCCGGGGAACACGTGTTCCGCCACCTCATCGAGAATGCGCGCGGCCAGTTCGCCCGCCTTGTGCATACCCGCGAAATCCGCATTGTCATGAATGCGGATGCCTTCGCGCGTCATGCGTCCCCGGTGATTTTCGTTCACTTCGCCAGCCTTCTTGCCGAAACTCAGGATCATGGCCCCTCTTTAGAGCAGATTATGCCCAAGGACCAGAGCATGGCCCCCGGCGCGACGGCGAAAAACGGCACAGGCGGTTTTGGCGATTGCATTTCCCGCGGAATTGCGTATGAAGCGCGCCAGACATGCGCGTGATGCCCGCTCAGGCAAGACTCACCCGGACGACGCCGGGGCCCGTTCGGGCGGTTTCACGCATAAAAATTGAACCGAACCGACGAAAGGTCCCGACACATGGCCAATACGCCACAGTCCAAGAAACGCGCCCGCCAGAACGAACGCCGCTTTGCCGTCAACAAGGCCCGCCGCTCGCGCATCCGCACCTTCCTGCGCCGCGTCGAGGAAGCGATCACCTCGGGCGACAAGGAAGCGGCACAGACCGCCCTGCGCGCCGCCCAGCCCGAACTGATGCGTGGCGTGACCAAGGGCGTCTATCACAAGAACACCGCCGCGCGGAAAATGTCGCGCCTCTCTGCCCGGGTCAAGGCTCTCGGCTAAGGCGTCACGGCACAGTTTCATCCGTCCAAGGGCGCGCCTCGCGGTGCGCCCTTTTTTTCATGCGCCCCATATTTCATTGACTTCAAAGGACTTGCGAGATTCTTTCCCCGAAAAGACAGAGTCAAGCGTGAAGTTTCGTTGCCCCTGCGCTGCGCATGTTGCTAATTTCGATCCTGCGAGTCACATCGCACTTGGGGGACAAGCCATGCAGAGGGCATTTACAGCGCCGGAAAACGGGGCTGCCCGTGTCTGCGTTTTAGCTAGCTGCTGCTGCTGAATCTTGTCCAGTTCTGCGTCACGCCTCGGGTGTGATCATGGCGGTTGGAATGACCTGCCAGACCCTCGGGTGTTGTGATGCGCGATGATGTTGGTCATCGACCGTGTGTTCGGCCTGCCGCTGCGGCCAGGTCACGGGGGAGTGTTGGCCATGCATCTTTACTTCGTGCCGTGATCCGCGTGGCGGCGGATCATGTGTTGATCCGCTGCTTGAGGGAATGAAATCTTGGATCGGGGACAGATGACACAAGAGCAATGGGGACAGGTTCAGCAAACACTCCTGCAAACGGTCGGACGCAACAATTTCAAGAACTGGATCGAACCGCTGGAATTCGACAACCTCTGTGACGGTGTCGCCACATTTCATGTTCCCACGAGCTTTCTGGGCAATTACGTCAGCCAGAATTTCGGCGATGTGATCCGCTACCAGATGTCGGCCGCCGGCGTCGACGTGCGCCGCATCCGGTTTGAAGTGGCCGACGGCTCCGCCAGGGCCGAGGCCCGGCCCGCCGCACAACAGGCCACCCCGGCCGCGAACGGCCAGGCCGGCCCGCCGGTCCATGCCCCGGCCCGGCCGACGGTGCGCGACGACCTGCTGCCCGCGGCGCCGCTCGACGCCCGGTTCACCTTCGACCGCTTCGTCGTGGGCAAGCCGAACGAGCTGGCCCATGCCGCGGCCCGTCGCGTCGCCGAAGGCGGTGCAGTCACCTTCAACCCGTTGTTTCTCTATGGCGGGGTCGGGCTCGGCAAGACCCACCTGATGCATGCCATCGCGCACGAGCTTTCCGCGCGCCGCCCCGATCTCAACGTCGTCTATCTCTCGGCCGAACAGTTCATGTATCGCTTCGTGCAGGCGCTGCGCGATCGCAAGATGATGGATTTCAAGGAACTGTTCCGCTCGGTCGATGTCCTCATGGTCGATGATGTGCAGTTCATCGCCGGCAAGGATTCCACGCAAGAAGAATTCTTCCACACTTTCAATGCCCTGGTGGACCAGAACCGGCAGATCATCATCTCCGCCGACCGCGCCCCGGGCGAGATCAAGGATCTCGAGGACCGGATCAAGAGCCGACTGCAATGCGGCCTTGTCGTCGATCTGCACCCCACCGATTACGAATTGCGCCTTGGCATCCTGCAATCCAAGGTCGAGGCCCAGCGCATGCAATATCCCGAACTGGTGCTGGCCGATGGCGTGCTCGAATTCCTCGCCCACCGGATTTCCACCAATGTGCGCGTGCTCGAAGGTGCGCTGACCCGGCTCTTCGCCTTCGCCTCGCTCGTCGGGCGCGAGATCACCCTCGACCTGACGCAGGATTGCCTTGCCGACGTGCTGCGCGCATCCGAGCGCAAGATCACCGTGGAAGAGATTCAGCGCAAGGTGAGCGAGCATTACAACATCCGCCTCTCGGACATGATCGGGCCCAAGCGCCTGCGCAGTTTCGCCCGCCCGCGCCAGGTGGCGATGTATCTGTGCAAGCAACTGACCAGCCGTTCGCTGCCCGAGATCGGGCGCCATTTCGGCGGACGCGATCACACCACGATCATGCACGGCGTGCGCCGGATTGAGGAATTGCGCGCTCAGGACGGTCAGATCGCCGAAGACCTCGAATTGCTGCGCCGCACGCTCGAAGCCTGAGCCGGGTCATGCGCCCCGGCCAGGCTCTTGACCTGCGGCGTGTTACACCCGAAAACACCCACAATACCCTTGCACGGGCAGGGGAAACGGCTAGGGTTCCGCTCCCGGCCAGACGGATACGGAGTGAGGGTATGAAATTCAGCATCGAACGCGGCGCGCTCTTGAAGGCGGTGGCCCAGGCGCAATCGGTCGTCGAACGCCGCAACACGATCCCGATCCTGGCCAATGTCCTGATCGAGGCTGAGGGGTCGGATGTCCATTTCCGCGCCACCGATCTCGATATCGAGGTGGTGGATCGCGCCCCGGCACAGGTCGAACGCGCCGGCGCCACCACGGTCTCGGCGGTGACGCTGCACGAAATCGTGCGCAAACTGCCCGATGGCGCGCTGGTCACGCTCACCGACGACAGCGCCGCGGGCCGCCTCTCGGTCGCCGCGGGCCGGTCGCATTTCAACCTCGCCACGCTGCCGAAAGAGGATTTCCCGGTGATGGCGTCGTCGGAATACAGCTCGAATTTCTCGGCCCCCGCGCCGGTGCTGCGGCGGCTCTTCGACAAGTCGAAATTCGCCATTTCCACCGAGGAAACGCGCTATTACCTCAACGGGGTCTACATGCATGTCGCCGAGTCCGATGGCGGGCGCGTTCTGCGGTGCGTGGCCACTGACGGCCATCGCCTTGCCCGGATCGACGCCGACCTGCCCGAGGGCGCGGGCGACATGCCCGGCGTTATCATCCCGCGCAAGACCGTGGGCGAGATGCGCAAGCTGCTGGACAATGACGACACCCAGATCGCCGTGTCGGTCAGCGAGACCAAGGTGCGGTTTGCCACGCCCGACATCACCCTGACCTCCAAGGTGATCGACGGCACCTTCCCCGATTACACCCGCGTCATTCCGCAGGGCAACACCCGGCGGCTCGAAGTGGACGCCAGCGAATTCGCCCATGCCGTGGACCGGGTCGCCACCGTGTCCTCCGAAAGGTCGCGCGCGGTAAAGCTGACGCTCGAAGAGGACAAGCTCACCCTCTCGGTCAACGCCCCCGACAGCGGCGCCGCCCAGGAAGAACTGGCCGTGGCCTATGGCGACGAGCGGCTGGAAATCGGTTTCAACGCCAAGTACCTGCTGGAGATCGCCAGCCAGGTCGATCGCGAAAACGCCGTCTTCCTGTTCAATTCCTCTGGCGACCCGACCCTGATGCGCGAAGGCAACGACACCTCTGCCGTCTATGTCGTCATGCCCATGCGGGTCTAAGTGACCCCGGAAACTATCAAAAATTCCGGTCCGTTCTCTTCGAAAGAAAACGGATGCGCCATATGACAACCCTCGCGCTCACCTATCTGGCCCTCTCGCATTTCCGATCGCACAAACGCGCCGTGATCGATGTCGATGCGCGTCCCGTGGCGATATACGGCCCCAACGGCGCGGGCAAGACCAACCTGATCGAGGCCGTCTCGCTCTTCTCTCCGGGGCGCGGGTTGCGGCGCGCGGCGGCACAGGACATGGCCCGCCGTCCCGAGTCGCTGGGCTGGAAACTCACCGGTCACCTGAACAGCCTTGGCCACGTCCACGAGATCGAAACCTGGTCCGAAGAGGCCCAGCCCCGACAGGTGCGGATCGACGGCAAGACGGCCCCCCAGGCCGCGCTTGGCCGGATCGCCCGGGTGCTCTGGCTGATCCCCGCGATGGATCGCCTCTGGATCGAGGGGGCCGAGGGGCGGCGGCGGTTTCTCGACCGCATGACGCTGTCTTTCTTTCCCGATCATGGCGAGGTGAGTCTTGCCTATGAAAAGACGATGCGCCAGCGCAACCAGCTCCTGAAGGACATGGTGCGCGATCCGCACTGGTATCTCGCCCTTGAGCGTCAGATGGCACAGACAGGCGCCGCGATCCAAGCCAACCGGCTGGCCGCGCTCGATCACCTGGCCACAGCGCAATCGGCCTCGGAAACCGCCTTTCCCACCGCCGATCTGGCGCTTTCGCAAACCGAAGGCGAGATGCCCGCAACCGAGGCCGACCTCGCCCACGCGCTGGCCGAGAACCGTATGCGCGATCTCTCCGCCGGGCGCAGCCTTGTCGGACCGCATCGCACCGACATGATCGGCACGTTCGCGGCCAAGGGTATCCCGGCCCGCGACTGTTCGACCGGCGAGCAAAAGGCCCTGCTCATCTCACTCATCCTCGCCAATGCCCGCGCATTGGCCCGAGATTTCGGTGCGCCGCCGATCCTCCTGCTCGACGAGGTCGCGGCCCATCTCGACGCCACCCGCCGTGTGGCGCTCTACGATGAGCTTTGCGCGCTCGGCGCGCAGGCCTGGATGACCGGCACCGGCCCCGAGCTGTTCGCCGAATTGGGCGACCGCGCCCAGCGGATCGAAGTGACCGAGGAAACGGGCCTCAGCCACACCCGCCAGACCGGATCATGCACATGACTGTCACACCCGAGGCACTCCTGCTCTATGCGGGCGGCATGGCCGCGCTCTGGGTCATTCCCGGCCCGGTCTGGGTCGCGCTCATCGCGCGGGCACTCTCGGGTGGAATGCCCGGCGCCTGGTCGCTGGCCGTGGGCGTCGCGCTGGGCGATCTGCTCTGGCCGCTCTGCGCGATCTTCGGCCTGGCCTGGGTGCTCTCGCTTTACGGCGACCTGCTCGAACTCCTGCGCTGGGTCGCGGCGGGGGTGTTCATTGTCATGGGCCTCATGCTCGTCCGCCGCCCCGCCGATCGCCCCGAACGCGACAGCCGCCTGACCCGTCCGGGGCATTTGGCCGGGTTCGGCGTCGGCCTTGCCGCGATGATCGGCAACCCAAAGGCGATGCTCTTTTACATGGGCGTTTTGCCCGGCTTTTTCGACCTGACCCGCGTCACCGGCCCGGATATCGCCGCCATCCTCGCGGTTTCGGCCATCGTGCCCATGGTGGGCAATCTCGGCCTGGCGCTCTTTCTCGATCGCGCGCGACGGCTCTTGCAAAGCCCGCACGCCCTGCGTCGCCTCAACATCGTGTCGGGCAGTCTGCTGATACTCGTGGGGCTCGTCATACCCTTGACCTGACCCGCGATCCGGCCGGCATTTGCACAGGCGGAAAACATGCCTCTGCCCTTAACATTCCCTGCCGGAAATCGTATAAGATGACAGCAAAAACAGCCAAGGCGCGGACATGTCCGAAAACGAGCAGCAGACCCCCGAATACGGTGCGGATTCCATCAAGGTTCTCAAGGGCCTGGATGCGGTTCGCAAGCGTCCCGGCATGTATATCGGTGACACCGATGACGGCTCGGGGCTGCATCACATGGTCTACGAGGTGGTCGATAACGGCATCGACGAGGCTCTGGCCGGTCATGCCGATCATGTCGCCGTCACGATCCATGCCGATTCATCGGTTTCCGTGTCCGACAACGGGCGCGGCATTCCCGTCGATATTCACACCGACGAAGGGGTGAGCGCGGCCGAGGTCATCATGACCCAGCTCCACGCCGGAGGCAAGTTCGACAGCAATTCCTACAAGGTCTCGGGCGGGTTGCACGGGGTCGGCGTGTCGGTGGTCAACGCGCTTTCCGACTGGCTCGACCTGCGCATCTGGCGCAACGGGAAAGAGCATTACGCCCGGTTCGAACGTGGCGAAACCGTCGAAAATCTGCGCGTCGTGGGCGATGCCAATGGGCGCAAGGGCACCGAGGTGCGCTTCCTCGCCTCCACCACCACCTTTTCCAACCTCGACTACTCCTTCGAAACCCTCGAAAAGCGCCTGCGCGAGCTGGCCTTTCTCAATTCCGGCGTGCGCATCATCCTGCGCGACGAACGCCCGGCCGAGCCGCTCGAAACCGATCTATTCTACGAAGGCGGGGTCAAGGAATTCGTCAAGTATATCGACCGCCACAAGACCCCGATGATCCCCGAGCCGATCTATGTGTCCGGCGAGCGTGACGAGATCGGCATCGAGGTCGCGATGTGGTGGAACGACAGCTACCACGAGACCGTGCTGCCCTTTACCAACAACATTCCCCAGCGCGATGGCGGCAGCCACATGGCGGGCTTTCGCGCCGCGCTGACCCGGACGATCGGCAAATACGCGCAGGAAAGCGGGATCGCGAAAAAGGAAAAGGTGAACTTCACCGGCGACGACGCCCGCGAGGGGCTGTCCTGTGTGCTTTCGGTCAAGGTGCCCGACCCGAAATTCAGCTCCCAGACCAAGGACAAGCTGGTCAGTTCCGAGGTCCGCCCGGCGGTCGAGAACCTGATGACCGAGAAACTCTCGGAATGGTTCGAGGAAAACCCGGGCGAGGCCAAGTTGATCGTCGGCAAGATCATCGAGGCGGCGCTCGCCCGCGAAGCGGCGCGCAAGGCACGCGACCTCACCCGCCGCAAGACGGCGATGGATGTGAATTTCCTTGCCGGGAAACTCAAGGACTGTTCGGAAAAGGATCCCTCCAAGACCGAGCTTTTCATCGTCGAGGGCGACTCGGCGGGCGGCTCGGCCCAGACCGGGCGCGACCGCGCCACGCAGGCGATCCTGCCGCTCAAGGGCAAGATCCTGAACGTGGAACGCGCCCGCTTCGACCGGATGCTGTCGAGCCAGGAAATCGGCAACCTCGTCATGGCACTGGGCACCGGAATCGGCCGCGACGAATTCGACATCAAGAAGCTGCGCTATCACAAGATCATCATCATGACCGATGCCGACGTGGACGGTGCGCATATCCGCACGCTTCTGCTCACCTTCTTCTACCGGCAAATGCCCGAACTGATCGAGGGCGGCCATCTTTATATCGCGCAACCCCCGCTCTACAAGGTCGGGCGCGGCAAGTCCGAAGTCTATATCAAGGACGAAAGCGCGCTTAACGATTACCTGATCCAGCAGGGCGTGGAGACCGCCATCCTGCGGCTCGGATCGGGGGCCGAGGTCGCCGGGGCCGACCTTGTGCGCGTGGTTGACGAGGCGCGGCAATTGAAACGCGTGCTCGATGCCTTTCCCACGCATTACCCGCGCCACATCCTCGAACAGGCCGCCATCGCCGGGGCCTTCGTGCCCGGTGCGGTCGAATCCGACCTGCAAGGCGTGGCCGACAGGGTGGCCGCGCGGCTCGACCTCATCGCGCTGGAATACGAACGCGGCTGGCAGGGCCGCATCACCCAGGATCACGGCATCCGCCTCGCGCGCATCCTGCGCGGCGTGGAAGAGGTGCGCACCATCGACGGTCCGATCCTGCGCGGCGGCGAGGCCCGCCGCACCGGGAGCTTCACCGAAAGCCTGCAAGAAACCTATGGCCGGCCGGCGACATTGGTGCGCAAGGACCGCGAACAGGTGATCCACGGCCCCCTGACCCTGCTCTCGGCGATCCTCGATGAGGGCGAAAAGGGCTTTACCCTGCAACGCTACAAGGGACTGGGCGAGATGAACCCCGATCAACTCTGGGAAACCACGCTCGACCCCGAGGAACGCACGCTCCTGCAGGTCAAGGTCGATGACATGGCCGAGGCCGACGACCTCTTCACCAAGCTCATGGGCGACGTGGTCGAACCCCGGCGCGAGTTCATCCAGAAGAACGCGCTCTCGGTCGAGAACCTCGATTTCTAGGGCATCCCTTGGCAACGCCCATCCTCGTCACCGAACGCCCGGTTAACGCGTTGCCGCAACCCTTTGGCAGGAATGGCCCGGCAGCCGGGTGGCAGCCGAATGTCAGCCGGATGTCACCCCCCCGAAAGCAGGTGTTTCGGCCCCCGTTAACCGGTCCGGACGTAGCGTCAACGCAAACTAATTCCCTTTGTGCCCTTGCAGCCCCCGCCCCCGGCGCTACTCTGGTCGCCAGAGGACGAGTGTATGAGATATTCTCCAAAGAAATCAAAACGATGAGCGCCCGCCTGGCTTTTGCCCACGCGGGGTTCCGACGCTATTTCATCGGTGCAGTGGCGGGTGTGAACGGCAACTGGATCTTCCGCGTGCTGCTCTCGTGGCTGGCATGGGACGAAACCGGCTCGGCCAGTTTCGTCGGCCTTACCGCCGCCGCCTCCCTCGCCCCCGTCGCTGTCACGTCACCGTTCTTCGGCGTCCTGACCGATCGGGTGCCAATCCTCGCCATCTACTGGTGGGTGTCCGCCGGGCTGCTGATCTGCCCTGCTGCACTTTTCATACTGATGTTCGCAGGCGGGCTTGCGCCGCTGCCCATCTTGGGTATCGCGCTGCTTTTCGGCATGGTCATTTCTGCCTATCATCCGGTGCGCCAGTCGCTCGGGCCACGACTCGTCGAGCCTCCGCTCATCGGCTCGGTCGTGGCGCTGGCCGCGCTCAACTTCAACGTCGGCCGGATCATCAGCCCAGCCATCGGCGGCGCCATGATCGCGGGGTTCGGCACACTGACAACGGCGGTTGTCTCGACTGCGCTCTTCCTGCCAAATCTCTTCATCGCAGCCACGCTATCCCCCCGTGAAACCGAGGAAAACAGCCCCCGAAAAAGCTATCTGGCCGATCTTGGCGAAGGCTTGCGCGCAGGTTGGGCACGATGGCCCGTGCGCCGTGCACTGATCCTCACGGTGGTGGCACTTGGGCCGGTGCGAGCAGTGGGCGAGATACTTGCGCTTATTGCCGACGGTGAGTTTGCGCAAGGCGCGCAGGGGCTTGGTCTGCTCACCTCGGCGGTGGGGGCCGGTGCTCTTCTGGCGGCCGTGTTCCAGGTGGTCGCGGGCGCGCAGCTCTTGCGCCTGCCCGCCCTGCGCTTTGGCGTGATCGCGATGGGTTTCGCCGCCACGGCGGGCCTGACACTTGCGCCCGATTTCCAGGTCGCGCTGGCTCTGGCCCCGCTGACCGGCTTTGCAGGAACCTATGTCGGTGTATCGCTCCAGATCGGCATCCAGGCCCGGCTCGAAGATCATCTGCGCGGGCGGATCATGTCGCTCTGGATGGTTGCGATCACGCTCTCCACGTCGGCTCTGGCCTTCCTGATTTCCGCGCTGTCCGAGCTCTTTGGCCTCGGTCCGACCACGCTGGCCGTGCTGGGCGTGGCTGCATTGGCAGTGATATGGCTGGCGCTCAATCCGCCCGGTGATTGAAACGCCCTGATTCGCCCCGGACCACCCGTTAAGTCCCGCTTTACCCTATTGAGCGAAACTGCATGCGACGGCCTCAAGTTGCGGGGAAATTCAGTTTTTCGCCAGCTCGGCCAAAATCTCGTCCGTGTGCTCTCCGCGCGCGGGTGTGGCTTTGGGCTGCCAGTCGGGCTGCTTGGAGAATCTCGGCGCAGGCGCTGCCTGCAACACTCCGTCCGGCGCGGACCACGTCCCACGCGCGGCGTTCATCGCATGGGCAGCCGCTTCGTCCGGGCTCAGCACTGGCGCGACACAGGCATCGGTCCCCGCAAAAAGCGCCTCCCATTCATCCCGGGTCCTTGTCGCGAAAACCGAAACCAACCGTTCTGTCGCCCTCGGCCAAAGGTCTCGATCGAACTGGCCCGCAAAATCCGCGTCATCATGAAGCCCAAGCAACTCAAGGAAAACCGCATAGAATTTCGGCTCAAGACATTGCACGGAAATCCAGCCGCCATCGCTTGTGCGGTAGCTACGGCACCAATGCGGCCCGTCGAGAATGCCTTGTCCCCGGGTCTCGGGCATACCCCCACCCTGCCGCAAGGACATCAGGAGGTTCATCATGTGGGCCGAGCCGTCATAGATCGCCGCATCGACCACCGTACCCCGCCCCGTCGCTCGGGCCTGCATGATCCCCGCCAGCATACCCACCACGAGATATAGCGCCCCGCCACCGATATCACCGACCAGCGTCGCCGGCGTGACCGGCGGCTCACCCGCCACGCCCGCATACCAGAGTGCACCCGACATCGAGATGTAATTGAGATCATGCCCCGCTGCATGGCTGAGCGGCCCCTCCTGCCCCCAACCAGTCATCCGCCCAAAGACGAGTGCGGGGTTGATCGCGTGGCACTCTGCCGGGCCGATCCCGAGCTTTTCCATCACGCCCGGGCGAAACCCTTCGATCAGCCCGTCCGCCCCGGCCACCAGTCGCCGGAACACCGCGAGATCATCCGCATCCTTGAGATCAAGTTCGATCGAGCGTTTGCCCCTGTCGAGCAGAGACCGCTCCGGCACGCCAGGCGTCGGGTTGCCCCCCTTGCGGTGCACCACCACCACATCGGCACCGAGATCGGCCAGCGTCATTGCCGCGAATGGCCCGGGGCCTAGCCCTTCGACCTCGATGATCCTGATCCCGTCAAGCATGAAAGTGGTCCCGGGCAGTCAGGCGGGCCGGTATTCTTGCCGACCCGCCCGCAAATGTCAGAAGTTCAGTGACAGGTCGCGGTGAACCGCGCTGCACGACGCCATGTAAAGGGCCTGTTCCCGTGTCAGCCTGGATTGCGAGCGAATGCCCAAAGTATCACGGATCCCGTCAAGATAGGCTTGAAGCCCGGTTTCAAGCCCTTCGGCTTCGGTGCGCCATTCCTTCTGCGCCTCGTATTCCGATATGGCCTCACCAAGTTCCTCGATGGCCGACTCCCCTTCAAAACGGTTTGGCCGAAGATCCCTTCGCACTCTTCCGAGGGCAGAGCTTATGTCACCGGCGCCTTCAACCTCTCTGAAACGCTCTTCCAGAGCCTCGACCGCCTCCATTGCGGACGGGTCACCTGCCTCGGCGGACTCCACGACCGCACGCAGATCGCGCAGATCGCTTTCCAACGCCTCGAACTGATCATTGGCCTGCAAAATGCTCAAAACCTCCGCCGGAGCCGCCCACGCCGTGTCGGCATTACGCCGATACATGTTGCGAGCCTGCTGTTCTGCATTGGTCAGTTCGGCAAAATCGTCATGCACCTCTTCCCACTCCTCGGGAATTTGCGCCTCCAGACGTTCGATCTTGTCCAGAATGTCCTCGTGTTGCGCTTCGAGAACCGCCCGGAGTGTGGCCTGTGTCTCGTCACGCATCCGCCCAATCCGCGTTTGCAACAGCTGGGCTTCTTCACTGTGTTTGAGGATTTGCTTTTCGATCGCGCGCACCTCGCGCTGAATCGGGCGATAGTCGCCAGCCGCTGCCTTCACAGCGGCCTCACTCTCGATGATCCGGTCAAACTCTTCCAGTGCCTGCGCCGCACTTTCGAAACCGCCTGTCAAGTCATTCTGAAGACGCCGGGGTAGAGCCGAAAGGTCTAGCGCCTCGGCGTCGGCAATCACCTGCGCCACAGTGTTGTCCTCGGTGAGTTTCTCCGCCGTATAGTCCTCGATGCAATATTGCAGCCTAGGATTCTTGGGTGGCGGCGCTGTTTCCGACAGGAACGATGACCGGCTGGGCAGATAGTTCACCAGCGGCGGGTATGATCCCACGATGGCCAGCGCGATAAGCTGCAACGTGATGAAGGCGATCACCCCCTTGTACATCTGTACGGTCCGTACAGATTGCGGCGCCACTCCCCTGAGATAGAACAGCGCGAAACCAAAGGGTGGGGTGAGAAATGATGTCTGGATGTTCAGACCGATCATCACCCCCAACCATACGGCCGTGATATTCGCCCCCGGATCTGCCAGAAGGATGGGGGCCACGATGGGGACAACCACCACCGCGATCTCGATGAAATCGAGGAAAAAGCCAAGGATAAAGATCACCAGCATCACGATGATGAACTGGCCCCAGAACCCGCCGGGCAGGCTGTTCAGGAACTCGCGGACCAACTCCTCACCACCAAAGGCTCGGAACGCTGAGGTCAGCATCGCGGCACCGAGTAGAATGATGAAAACAAGGCTCGATGTTTTGGCGGTCTCGAGCATCACGCCATGCATGGTCGCTTCGATCCTGAGTACCCGCCAACCCGACCAGATAAGCGACAAGAGCAAGGTCGCGGAGGCCACGGCCCCCAGCATGATGCCCGTTGCCTCTTCCGGGCTATCGATCGACTTGACGTTCATTTCATAGGTGTTGAGCAGAACGGCAAGTGCGGCAAGCGCTGCAAGCGCCAGGAGCGCCGGCGTATAGAGATGTTTGCTTCCCCTCTCGGGCAGACGATAACCGGCCATGATGAGCGCACCCGACGCCCCGATCGCACCGGCCTGGTTCACCGTGGCGACCCCTGTGATGATCGACCCCAGGACAAGAAAGATGAGTGTCAGCGGAGGGATAAGCGTCAGCGCAACCTGCCCCCAGAACCTCAAGTCAAAATCCTCGTCACTTTGGACCGCCGGCGCGGATTTGGGATTGAGAAGCGCCGAGACCAGGATATAACCCATGTAAAGCAGGACCAGCAGGACACCCGGAACCAGCGCGCCCAGGAACATCTCGCCTGCGCTTGTCGAACTCACACCAAAGATCGACGGCATCGAAAATTCGCCAGTTGCAGCCTTGTACAGGTTCGCGCGCAACGTGCCGGCCTGGTCCGTCGCACTGGCAAGCTGATCGGCCAAAATGATGAGCACGATCGAGGGCGGAATGATCTGGCCGAGCGTCCCGGATGCGGCAATCGTGCCGGTGGCAAGACTGGGAGAGTATTTGTTGCGCAGCATCGCCGGCAGGCTGATAAGCCCCATGGCCACCACCGTTGCCCCCACGATACCCGTGGTCGCTGCCAGCAACGCACCCACGAATACCACCGAAATGCCCAATCCCCCCGGCACTGGCCCGAACAGCTTTGCCATCGTGACAAGGAGATCCTCGGCGATCTTCGACCGCTGCAACATGATGCCCATGAAGATGAAAAGCGGAATCGCAATCAGCGTATCGCGTTCGACCTCCCAATAGACACCACGCAGGTTCGTCACCCCTGCCGACAACCAGCGCCCCGGCCCACCGGAATGGAAAAAGGCGTCGGTGGTACCGGCGAAAATATATCCGGTCCCCGCAGCAGCAGCGATCGAAATGATCGCCGCCCCCGGCAAAGCAAAGGCAACCGGATAACCCGAGCCCAGCGCAAAGGCCATGAGAAAGATCAGAAGCGCGAGAAAGTAGAGTTCCACAGTGCCTGCCTTCCGTTAATGCTCGATGGATGCGGCGACTTCGCGGCGCCCCGGTTCTTCCCGCCAATCGGCGACGGACTCGAAGAGATAACTGACGAACTGGATCAACATGGTGATCCCGAAAATGCCCAGGAACAAAGCCATCTGGTATTTGACGAACATGCCGTTGCTCCCCGATTGCGAAATCTCGAAATTCGCAAAAGGCGAATTGATGATCGAGGTTTTGCCGTTGAACCCGATGACAAGGATCACCCATGCAGTGGAAAGACCCAGAAAGATCGTACCCCAGGCATTGAAAAACCCGCGCTTCGCCGGCCCAAAGCCGGAATAGAGAACGTCAACGCGGACATGGCCGTCCTCGAACAGGGTATAGGCGCTCGCGAACAGAAAGAGCGCCGCATACCAGTAACGCACCAGATCACCCATCAGGGCCTGTTCATAGGAGAAGACAAAGCGTGACACCACGATGCCCAGTTCGGCCAGAACGATCATCAGTGCCAGCCACGTAAACCCCAGCGTTCGCGAGAATAGCGCAATCACGAAGCCCAGAATCACAAGCGGATAGTGGATATAGACACCGACCCAAGATGCCCTTCTGAAATTGCGTGCGAAATCGTCGCCGACGAAGATTTCCAGCAGACTCTCAACCCGCATGAAAGCCACGGTCACATCCACGACACCGACCAGCAAAACACACCAGAACAGCGCTCTGACCAGATACACGTTGAACCCGTGAATGCGCATTGCCTCCCATCGCAGAGAGTTGTCGCGCGTTGCAAGGACATAGACCCAACCCACGAGAAGAAACGCCGCATACACCAAGGCATTGAGCCAAGCCCCCTCGGCGCCGCTACCGGACCACAATGCCGCCATACCGGGGTAATCGAACCAAACCACCAGCAGATTGTTGACAAGCAATGACGCCAGCAAGGCGAGCATTGACCATCCAAAAATCCGCACCACGAGCGCAGGCTGCCCGACCCGCGGAATCTCCGTTGCCCCGGCCTCGGTCATTGATCCCCTCCCATTGGGTTCCGTCGCATCTTCACCAATACATAAACACGGCTTTGCAGGCAGATATATCGAAAAAGAGCGGGGTCGAAACCCCACTCTCAATTCATGTCATCGGGAACAGGATCAGCCCAGCCCCAGGACGCGGTTACGCTGGTTCACGAAAGTGATCTCGAACTGTGCCATCATGTCGCCGAGCTCCCGCAGGTTGGTCTGGAATGCATCGTCGATCTTCGCCGCAAGGGCCGAATGGTCACGCAATTCCTCGAACACTTCCTTGGCACCTTCGCCGAAACCGTCCCAGACGTCGTCATTGAAGTTGCGGACCTTGACGCCTTGCTCGTTGACGAGTCTTTGCAGGTATTCGCCGTTGAGAGCCTGCGCCTCATCATAGGAATTGGCATGTTCTTCATTACAGGCCGCGACGATGACCGCCTTTTCCCAGTCGGTCAAACCGTCATACCAAGCACGGTTCATGCCAAAGCCAAGTCCACCGCCCGGCTCGTGCATGCCGCCCGTGTAATAGTATTGGGCCGACTCGTAGAACTTCATGAAGTAGTCGTTGTAGGGGCCGACCCATTCGGTCGCATCGATCGCGCCCGAAACCAGGTTTTCATAGATCTGCCCGCCCGGCAGCGACACGGTCGAGCCACCCATCTTGGCGATGACTTCGGCGCCCTGACCTGGAATCCGCATCTTCAGGCCCCTGAAGTCATCGGGGCTTTCGATTTCGCTGTTAAACCAGCCACCAGCCTGCGTGCCAGTCGCGCCACAGGGAATGGTCTTGAGACCGAATTCGCCGGCCAACTCGTCCCAAAGCTCCTGCCCGCCACGATACTTGATCCATGCATTCCACTCGGCCGTGGTCATCCCGAACGGCACCGAGGTAAAATAGCCGAACGCCGGGTGCTTACCGATCCAGTAGTAGTCTGCACCAATGTAGGCCTCGCTGTTACCGCTCGCGACTTCATCAAACACGTCAAACGCGCCAACACGCTCGCCAGCCGCGAAGTATTCCACGTTGAAGTGGCCATCAGAAATCTCAGAAATTCGCTCAGCCAGCCGCTGGGCCGACGTACCCAGCCCGGGAAAGTCCCGCGGCCAGGTGGACACAATTGTCAACTGTTTCGTTCCTTGCGCCACTGCCGGTGTGGCAAGAGCGGTGGCGCCGGCGCCAAGCGCAGCGCCCTTCAAAAATCTACGACGTTCCATAATTCTCCTCCGAGTTGTCGTTTTCGTTTTTGTTCGCAGGGCTAGGTAAACCCAGCTGCTTCTCCTGCGTCAATTACTAAGCAAGTAGATTACGAAAACAAACAATTTTTTTGCCATCCGGTAATATTATCTTACCACGCTTGGCACAGGAGTTTGGCGCCTGCTGATGTTTTGATCGAAAGTACATCCCTGAGCTGAGCACTTTGGCAGAATTTCATCCGAAACGTCAACGATTCGTCCCTCATCCGACCCGATCCCGGCAGACCGGGATCGCGTCAGCCTTGCCGCCAAATGCCCACTGCAACTGTCCATGGGCCCCGACCACACAATCACGCAATCTGCGCAAGCGGCTGAGCGCCGCAGAGCCTTCCTCGCCACATTCCACCATCAGCCGCAATACCACCATGCCCGATCGCCCGCACCCGCTATTACAATGCACGATCACCCGCCCACCGCCTTTCAAGGCGGCGCGCACAGCCCGGCTCGCCTCAGGCCATAGGGCCTCGACCTCCGGCGAAGGCGTGCCATGCTCTCGCACCGGAAGGTGGAACCAACGGCTTGCCATGGCATGAATGTCGATGCCCAGATGAGGTGCCCCGACCTCGGACAGTTCCTCTTCGGTCACTAGCGTCAGTACAATCCCTGGCTGCCATTCCCGAAAGAGCTCAAGATCGCCCGCATAGTCCCCGCCTCGGCCCGGCAGGGCAGACATGGCCAATGTGCCACCGCCCACGGGCAGGGCATAAATTCGAATTCCCCTATTGGAATCACCCGTCATGTCGCGATCGCAAACCCTCTCGCCATCATCACCTTGGGTGCGATGTCGAAGCCGTCTGTCGCGCAATATGCACACCCGACAAGCCAAGTCCGCATGATCTCCCCCCAAGAAAATCCGCCTGTCGCGAGATTGCACTGATGTGCACGGTTTTGCCATCTAAACACACATCTCAGTTGGCCAATTCTGTCGTGTGTTGCCACAAAGACCTGCCCCACCCACCCCTGCCCTGCTGGCCACTCCCATTCCCCATGGACGCGACGCCCCGCCCGGCCTAGGTTGGGGGCTACCGCAACTCATTACGCAAGAACCGGCAAACTGCATGCGCGAAAAC
Source organism: Aquicoccus sp. (assembly GCF_041686535.1). Taxonomy (NCBI): domain Bacteria; kingdom Pseudomonadati; phylum Pseudomonadota; class Alphaproteobacteria; order Rhodobacterales; family Paracoccaceae; genus Aquicoccus; species Aquicoccus sp. The sequence goes on from NZ_JAWLDS010000003.1 coordinate 76,074, forward strand.
TCAACCAAGGGCTATCAGGTTCTCGCCCGAAAATACCGGCCCGAGACCTTTGCCGACCTTGTCGGTCAAGGTGCGATGGTGCGCACGCTCAAGAACGCATTCATGGCCGATCGGATCGCGCAGGCGTTCATCATGACCGGCATCCGAGGCACCGGCAAAACCACGACCGCACGAATCATTGCCAAAGGCATGAACTGTATTGGCCCGGACGGCACAGGCGGCCCAACAACCGAGCCTTGCGGGGTCTGCGAGCATTGCACCGCCATCATGGAGGGGCGCCATGTCGACGTGTTGGAAATGGACGCGGCCTCGCGCACTGGCGTCGGCGACATCCGCGAAATCATCGAGAGCGTTCACTACCGCGCCGCATCGGCCCGCTACAAGATCTATATCATCGACGAGGTGCACATGCTCAGCACCTCTGCCTTCAACGCGCTTCTGAAAACGCTTGAAGAGCCGCCCGAACACGTGAAATTCATCTTTGCCACGACCGAGATCCGCAAGGTGCCGGTCACAGTACTGTCGCGCTGTCAACGGTTCGACCTTCGCCGGATCGAACCCGAAGACATGATCGCCATGCTACGCCGGATCGCTACCTCCGAAGGCGCTGAGATCGCCGATGACGCGCTGGCCCTGGTCACCCGCGCCGCCGAAGGATCGGCCCGCGATGCGACCTCGCTGCTTGATCAGGCGATCAGCCATGGGGCAGGCGAAACCACCGCGACGCAAGTGCGCGCAATGCTGGGTTTGGCCGACCGCGGCCGTGTGCTCGACCTCTTCGACATGATCATGAAGGGCGACGCCGCTGCCGCCCTGACCGAGCTTTCGGCGGAATATGCAGAAGGCGCCGACCCGCTGGCCGTGCTGCGCGACCTGGCCGAGATCACGCACTGGGTCTCCGTCGTCAAGATCACGCCGGGGGCAGCCGAAGATCCCACCATCTCGCCCGACGAACGCAGCCGCGGCCAGGCCATGGCAGAAACGCTTCCACTCAGGGTGCTGGCTCGGATGTGGCAGATGCTGCTCAAGGCGTTGGACGAGGTGGCTCAGGCCCCCAACGCGATGATGGCGGCCGAGATGGCGATTATCCGGCTGACCCATGTGGCGGAGCTGCCCACGCCCGAGGATCTGGTCAAACGACTGGACAATGAAACCCCGCCGCCGCCACCCGCGGGCGGCACACCCCGGTCACACGGCGCGAGTGACGGCAACGGACAGGCCAACGCGCTCCTCTCCTCGGGTCAGTCATCGTCGGGCCGGTCAGGTCGCCCCTCTGCCGCGCTGGCTCAGGACACGGTGCAGGCACTTGCGCACTATCCGACATTCGGCCATGTGCTCGAACTCATTCGCGCCAACCGGGACGGCAAACTCCTCATGGATGTCGAGGCCGATCTGCGCTTGGTCAGCTATCAACCCGGGCGCATCACCTTCCAGCCCACACCCGACGCTCCACCAGACCTCGCGTCGCGACTTGGCGCGGCCCTGCAACGCTGGACAGGGAATCGCTGGGCTGTCACTGTCACGTCCGAGACCGGCGCCCCTTCGATCGTCGAAACCCGCAACACCGAAAAGAAATCCCGCGAAAACGAAGCCCGTGACCATCCGCTTGTCAAAGCTGTGTTCGACTCCTTCCCGAAAGCCAGGATCCTCGATATCAAGACCCGTCAGGACATCGCCGCCGAAGCCGAGGCCGAGGCGCTGCCCGAGGTCGAGGAGGAATGGGACCCGTTCGAGGAGGACTGACCCTGACCCGCTTTCGCCGCCATCTCCGCCTGCCGCTCGCGGGGCTCCTGCTGGCCCTGCCCGTCACGGCACAGGCCGACGGGGTCTGTAAAACCGAACGCCCCGAATGGTCGCCCGCCGATGGACCGATGACCGGGCTGGACGAGCTCTTTCACATAGCCACCACCCTGCCGGGGCTAGGCATCATCGGCGCCTTCACGCTGGCGCTGCTGGGTGGGCGGTCGATCTACTTTGCCGTGGCCGCGCTGTTTTCCGGAATCGTTGCGTTGGGCCTCTGGTATGAGAGCCGAATCGACCCCACCGGACTCCACGAGGCGGCCCGTAGCGAGGGTTGCGTCGGCGATTACACGCCCACAGTCTGGACTCTCGTCGCGCTCTGCCTGATCGCTCTGGGCACCTTCCTGTGGTTCAGGCTTCGTTACCCCCCGGCATGAAAAACGCCCGGAGCTAAGAAAGCTCCGGGCGGCAATCTCCCAGCTTGTGTTCGGGATTCAATGGATCACGGCATCATCCGGTTTGGGACGGTTGCTGGCCCCGACACGTTCCCCGATGATCAGCCCATCGGGTCCGGCGCTGACCGGGATAGTCTCACCGTCGCGGATATCACCCGCAAGGATCGCCTCGGCCAGCGGGTCCTGAAGTGCGCGCTGGATCACCCGTTTCAGCGGGCGCGCACCATAGACCGGATCATACCCCTCATCGGCCAACCATGTCTTGGCCGCTGCGTCCAGATCAAGCGTGATCTTGCGCCCGACGAGACGTTTCATCAGGCGTTTGATCTGTATCTCGACGATGGCATCCATGTCGGCCCTGCTAAGCCGGTCAAACACGATCATGTCATCCAGCCGGTTGAGGAACTCAGGCCGGAAATGAGCGCGTACCGCATCCATCACGTCGCGCTGCGCCTGCGCCGCATCCCCTCCTTCGGGCAATTGGCTCAACGCCTGTGACCCCAGGTTCGACGTCAGGACGATCAGCGTCTGCTTGAAGTCCACCGTGCGACCATGACCATCGGTCAGAACCCCATCATCCAGCACCTGCAACAGCACGTTGAACACCTCGGGATGGGCCTTTTCAACCTCGTCGAACAGAACCACCTGATAGGGCCTGCGTCGCACAGCCTCGGTCAGGACGCCACCCTCGTCATAACCAACATACCCCGGCGGGGCACCGATCAGGCGGGCGACGGAATGTTTCTCCATGAATTCCGACATGTCGATACGTACCATCGCGCTGTCATCGTCAAAGAGGAACTCGGCCACCGCCTTGGTCAGTTCGGTCTTGCCGACGCCAGTCGGCCCGAGAAAGAGGAAAGAGCCCAGCGGGCGGTTCTCGTCGTT